>JAIXRT010000134.1 GCA_027485075.1 Cytophagaceae bacterium | reverse complement strand
CCGAGTTAAATTATCAACTTAAGAAAGGGGAGAAGTTGACATTTCGCTACCGTACCATCATTGCAGATAGAAGCTTAGGAAAAGATGAATTAGATCAAGCACAAGCTAAATTTGCGCAAGAGGTAAAATAATTCGTATTTCAGGAAATATAATGTATTTTTGCAGTGCATTGGGGCCTTTATAGGCCCTATTTTCTTTAATTTATGAAGTTACAATTCTTAGGCGCTGCCAAACAAGTGACAGGTTCTATGTCATTGCTTGAGTTAGCAGATGGGTATAAAATATTAATTGATTGCGGTACGGATATGGAGCGGGAGATCGATTATGAATCTCCAATAGAAAACAATTCTTTCTTTCCTTTCGATGCTTCGCTGATCAACCTTGTCGTGTTAACCCATGCGCACATTGATCATTCGGGTAATATTCCCATGTTATATCGGGAAGGTTATGAAGGTCAGGTATTATGTACACCACCTACTGCTGAGTTAGCCGAATTACTATTAATGGATTCTGCGAATCTACATTTACGCCGTCTTCGTTCTGCGCAAGGTGAAAGTAGAAAGAAACATAAGCAAATGGATCGTTTGTTGCGTAGGGGTGACCTCTACCTTCAAAAAGATGTGGAAGATTCTTTAGACAACCTCGTTACGCTTCAATTCAATAAGAAATTTGTCATTAAACCCGGTTTAGAAATTACTTTTATTCCGGCAGGGCACTTATTAGGTGCTGCCCACGTTTATTTTTCGATTACGGAAGAAGGTGAAACAAAAACGTTAGGATTTAGTGGCGACATTGGTCGTTTTGATTATCCATTACACATTGACCCACATCCGTTACCTGCCTGCGATTTTATCGTTTGCGAAAGTACCTATGGAAATCGAGTTCATGAAGATAAGACTTCGCCGATGGATGCTTTGGCAAAAATTATCAAAGAGACGTGTATCGATAAACCGGGACGTTTAATTATTCCTGCTTTTTCTGTAGGCCGTACCCAAGCTGTTTTATATACGCTTAATCGCTTAATTGAAGAGCAGAATTTTCCCGCCATTCGTGTGTTTACTGATAGCCCAATGGGTCGTAGTTCCACACGTATTTACAGTAAGAATTTGTCCTATTTGAATCCCGAAGCGCGTGCTTTCCATAAAGAATACGATGATATTTTCGATGTTGAAAATTTAGTCTTTCTTCAAACAGAAAAAGAGACGCGGGCCATAAAGAATTACCATGAGCCCTGCATCATTATTTCTTCTTCTGGAATGATTTCAGGTGGACGTGTTGAACAGCATATCGCAGATAATATTGGTAATTCATATTGTACCATATTGTTGATAGGTTATTCTGCAGAAGGGACGCTTGGAAAACAATTGTTGGAAGGTACAGATGTAATACGCGTGAAGGATCGTGAATACCGCGTAAATGCCCAAATTAGGAAAATTGACGTGTTTTCTGGCCATGCAGACCAAACCGGTCTATTGCGGTTTATTAAAGATCAGAACCCTACTTCGGTTAAAAAGATATTTTTATCCCACGGTGAAGAGGAAAGTATGTTGGAATTTAAGGATAAGATTCACGAACTTGGATTCAATGAAGTTATTTTACCTTCCAAGCACGATACTTTCGACCTATAATTTTTTATTTTTGTATTGAATTTAAAATCCTCTTATGAGAACTTTATTAGAATTTGAAAAGCCAATTGCGGAATTAGAAGATAAGTTGATTGAAATGCGCAAATTAGCTCTTGAGAATAATGTGGATGTAACTAGTGCAGTTGCCTCACTAACTGATAAAATATTAGAATTGAAAAAGGAAACCTTCGCAAATTTGACGCGTTGGCAACGTGTTCAACTATCGCGTCACCCAGATCGTCCTTACACATTTGATTACATTGAGAAGATGTGTACTGAATTTATTGAAATTCATGGAGATCGTTCTGTGGCAGATGATAAAGCGATGGTAGGTGGTTTTGGAAATATTGATGATGAGTTTTCGGTGATGTTTATAGGCCAACAAAAAGGTCGGAATACCAAACAGCGCCAACTACGAAACTTCGGAATGCCTAATCCAGAAGGATATCGCAAAGCCCTTCGCTTAATGAAGATGGCGGAGAAATTCAATAAGCCAATCGTTTGTTTAATTGATACTCCAGGTGCCTTTCCTGGATTAGAAGCGGAAGAACGTGGTCAAGGTGAGGCTATCGCACGAAATATTCGTGATATGTTTATGCTTAAGGTACCTGTGATTTGTATCATTATTGGTGAAGGTGCCTCCGGAGGTGCTTTGGGTATAGCTGTAGGCGATCGTGTTTTAATGATGGAAAATACGTGGTATTCTGTTATTTCTCCTGAATCTTGTTCTTCAATTTTATGGAGAAGTTGGAATTATAAAGAGCAAGCCGCTGAAGCTTTAAAACTTACAGCTGACGATATGCTTGGCAATGGTTTGATTGATGGAATTATTCCAGAACCATTAGGTGGAGCACATTTGGATATGGATGCTGCCGTTGGCCTTGTTAAAGAAGTCATCAAAAAGGAGTTGGCCATTTTAAACAAAATGGATCCTCAAGAACGTATCATGGCACGAATTGAGAAATTCGGTAAGATGGGCGTTGTCGTAGAATAAGTGTATGAAGGCTGAAGTCGCAGTAGTTTTCGATTTAGGTAATGTATTGTTGCCCATACGGTTGGATTTAACCTATGCTGCTTTTGCCAACTACACCTCGTATTATTCACCAGAAGAAATTCATCACATTATTGAGCAGGAGGCTTTATGGGTTCCGTATGAATCTGGACTTGAATCATGTGATCAATTTAGGGATCGATTAAGATCTCGTTTTCAGATGGAATGTACTGATTCAGAATTTGATCATGCTTTTTCTGCTTTACTATTAGATTTTCCTGTAGACGTAGTCGAATTAATTCAAGAGGTTAAGGCTAGTTTTCCAATCTATTTACTGAGTAACACAAGTAAAATTCATTCCGATAGATTTTTAACAAACGAGTCTTTGTTTAGTTTGTTTAATCAAGTTCATCTTTCTTTCGAGATGGGTGTTTCGAAGCCTAATCAAGTTATATACCAACAGGTCGTTGATTCTAACCAATTACATAACCATCAGGTGGTTTTTTTTGATGATAATCATGCCAATGTACAAGCGGCATGGGATTTTGGTTGGGATGCTGTATTAATTGACCCGTCTACTTCTTTCACACAAATAAGAAATCACTTACATCAATATGTTAATTAAATCTTCCTTATTCGATTTAGCTTTTCGTTTATCTGGTTGGAAATTAGTGGGTGATGTACCTACGCACCTACCGAAGAGTTTGATTATTGTTTGCCCACATGCTACATGGAAAGATTTCCCTGTTGGCCTTGGAGCTCGTTCTATGATGAATATGCCCATAAATTTCTGGGGAAAAAAGGAATTGTTTGATGGGCCTTTTGGTGGAATTTTTAGTTGGCTAGGAGGTTATCCAGTGGACCGGGCCAAGAACAATAATTTAGTGGGTGCCATTGTTGACATTTACCATTCAAAAGAATCATTTCATGCCGTTTTAGCTCCGGAAGGAACGCGAAAAGATGTAGCTGCTTTAAAAACAGGTTTCTATTACATTGCGGTTCAAGCGAATGTACCTATCATCATGATTGGGTTTGATTTTGTAAATAAGGAGATTCGGATTCGTGAACCGTTTATCCCTTCGGGTGATTTTGAAAAGGATAAGTTAATTATTGCTGAATATTATCAGTCGATACCTGGCGTTCAAAAATCTTGGATTGCGAATTATTTAGCTGATCGTGTGTAGCTAACTATTTTTTCAGCTGTTTTTTGGGAGGCACCACTCGTTCCGATAATCTTTTCTAATTCGGTATAAGAACCTAATTGAGCTTTTCGAATCGGATCCTCTTCATTTAATAAGGGTAGTAGTTTTTCCGTGATATGCTCACACGAAAATGCTGTTTGAATTAATTCAGGAACTGCTTTGCGGTCTAGAATAATATTTACTAAGGAAATGTATTTGATCTTTACTAGTAGTTTTGCCAATGAGTAAAACAGCCAATCTGTTTTATATACCACGACTTGAGGAACATGTAACAAAGCCGTTTCTAAGGTGGCAGTTCCGGATGTTACGACGGCTGCTCTAGCTTGAGATAAGACTTGATAGGTATTATCTACGATGAATTTGATTCCTGATTGCTTGAGTAAATCACTCCATTCGCTTACACCCGCTACCACAAAATTAACCTGTGGATTTGCGTGAACTAGTTGTTCAAAAACGGGCATCGCCGCTTTAATTTCTTGTCTTCTACTTCCTGGTAGTAGTGCTATGTAGGGTGATTTTAATTGTAAAGATTCATTTTGACTCTCTTTAAAGGCATTAACAGCATCTTGAAGTGGATTGCCTACGTAATGGGTCGAAATACCATGATCGGAAAACATTTTTTCTTCAAAAGGGAAGATTACGTATAAATGGTCCACCCATTTTCGGATATCTTCGATGCGCCCTTTATTCCAGGCCCATACTTTGGGTGCGATATAGAATTGTGTTAGAAATCCTTTTAGTTTGGCTATTCTAGCGGCTTTTAGATTAAAGCCACCATAATCAATAAAGATGATCGTGTCAGGTTGAAAGACTTCAATTTGATGGCTAAACTTATTGAATAGACCTTTAAGTCGACTAAGGTTTTGTATGACACCTAACAAGCCCATGATGGCTAATTCAGTGTGGTGAATGACAATTTCAGCTCCTTCTTTTTTCATGAGGTCGCCACCCCAACCTGTTATTTTAGCCTCTGGATCCAATAGGCGAATTTCACGGATTAAATTAGATCCATGTAAATCACCTGATTTCTCCCCAGCTAAAATAAAATACTTCATTTATTCTTCCCCGTAGTATTCAACGGAATTTTTGTTGGTTTCAATAAGATGTAATTTGTGTAATTGGGCAGTTTCGGAAACTTCTGTAATAGCAGGAGCTAAAATTTTCCAAAATTCCATGATTAGCACTTCACAACTAGCTAATTTACCTTCCATGAAATCAACATCTAGATTCAAATTTTTATGATCAACCTTGTCGATGATTTCTTTTTTAATGATATCACCAAGTTGTTTTAAATCAAAAACAAATCCTGTGTCAACATTGGGTTTACCTTTTACGGTTACAATTAACTCAAAATTATGTCCATGCCAATTATTATTAGCACATAGACCAAAGACTTCTTGATTTTTTTCGTCGCTCCAGGCAGGGTTAAATAGGCGGTGAGCGGCGTTGAAATGTTCCTTACGGATTACGTATACCATTGTTTTCAGTTTGTGTGACGGATGTCTGGGAAAACAATAGCAGACAATCCAATTATTCCACAAAGGTACAAAAGCTATTTAGAATATGCTTAAATTTGTTTTTTAATACGTTTATATGATCATTGTCACTGGAGCCGCTGGATTTATAGGGAGTTGTTTAATCGCTCGATTAAATGAACTAAATTTCAATTACATTATTGCGGTGGATGATTTTTCCAATCCAACTAAGAATAAGAATTTAGCTGGTAAAAAGATTAAAGAACGTGTAGAAAGAACAGAGTTGGCTACCTGGCTAGATCAGCATTACCGCGAAGTTGAGTTTTTCTTTCATATCGGGGCGCGAACGGATACCACCGAGTTTGATAAATCTATTTTTGACGAATTGAATGTTAATTATTCAAAGATGGTTTGGCAAAAGTGTATTGATTATCAAATTCCTTTGGTATATGCATCTTCTGCTGCCACATATGGTTTAGGTGAGTTAGGGTATGATGATAATGAATCACAAATTCCTAATTTAAAGCCGCTAAACCCGTATGGAGATTCCAAGAATGACTTTGATATTTGGGCATTACAGCAAGAAGAGAAGCCTTTCTTCTGGGCAGGACTAAAGTTTTTTAATGTATATGGTCCGAATGAATATCATAAAGGACGGATGGCTTCTGTCATTTGGCATGCTTTTAATCAGATATCAGAAAAAGGAAGTTTGCGTTTGTTTAAATCACACAAACCTGAATATGCAGATGGAGAGCAAATGCGGGACTTTATCTATGTGAAGGATTTGATTTCTGTTTGTGTCTTTTTAATGGAACACCGCAAGAATTCTGGAATTTACAATTTAGGTACGGGTATTGCGCGTTCATTTAACGCATTAGGTACATCTACTTTCGTCGCTATGGATAAACCGGTGCAAATAAATTACATCGATACGCCAGTGGATATTCGCGATACCTATCAATATTTTACTGAAGCTAATATGTCTAAATTAAGATCTATTGGATATGAAGATCCATTCTTTACGTTAGAAGCAGGTGTGAAAGATTATGTTCAGAATTACCTTATTCCTGGGAAGTATTGGTAATTTTCTTAAGGCCTTCTTCGATGAATCCTTGTCCGTAAGCCAATAATTGTATGTTGGCAGCCACCAAGCCTAATAGACTAACTTGCAAATTCTTTGTTTGCTTTAGCGCATCGATAAAAATGGCTAACCAGTAAAGGGATAAACCTAAAAATAATAGGTTTCCAATCTGTGGTACAAGTATATTGAGTATAATAGTATTCCAAAAATAGATAAAGTAACAGGCAGGGAAGAAGTGCACCCATTTAAGTTCGCTTGGGTAAAACCGACTTATGTTAATGCGTGCCCGTCCAAAGAAATGTATTTGCTTGTAAAATTGTTTGAAACTTGTTCTTCTTTTATGATAGATAAATGCTTCTGGTATCAAACCGGATTTGAATCCATGTGATATACAGCGAATACTGAATTCAATGTCTTCGCCCATGCGTGTTATGACAAAACCCTTTGTAGCCTCCCAAACTTTCCTTGAAATACCCATATTAAAGCTACGTGGGTGAAATTGACCTCCTACATTTTTTGCTTTGCCACGAATTCCACCTGTTGTGAATAAACTAGTCATTGCAAAGCTGATTGCTTTTTGCGTAGCGGTAAAGCTAGCATGGTCTTTATCTGGTCCGCCAAATAGATCTAATTGTTGACTCTCTAACCCTATTTTAACTTCTTCTAAATAGCTTGGTTCAATTAATGCATCTGAGTCTAATATGATAAAAAAATCTCCTTTAGCTCTTTCAAATGCATAATTACGAGCAAACCCTTGACCTCCATTTTCTTTGTAGAAGTAGTTAATTGCTAATGATTTAGCATACTTTTCAGCTATGAGATCAGCTTTATCCTCACTTCCATCTTCAATGATTAGGACTTCAAAATTTGAGTAGGTTTGTTGGGCAACACATACCAATAGCTCATCAAGTTCTTGTGGACGATTGTAAACGGGTATGATGATGCTGAATAACATGGTTATGCAAACATCTGTTGGAGCGTTTCTTCACTAGCTTGCAAGATTTTAGCTAGTTCTTCTTCTCGAATTGCATCTGAGATAAACCAAGATTCGTATTGTGAAGGAGGCAGGTATATGCCTCTTTCAAGCATGCCATGGAAGTATTTTCCGTACAATGTTGCATCGGAGGTTTTGGCATCTGCAAAATTATTGACCGCTTGATTTGTGAAAAACAAGGTGAACATCGAGCCAATTTGGTTGATTGTATAAGACAATCCTAAAGCTTCTAATTGGGACTGAATGCCCATTTTTAATTTCAAACCTTGTTCTGATAGTCTGGAATAGACTTCTAAATTTTCCGTAATTAGATTTAGCATAGCTAAACCTGCAGTTGTTGCTAATGGATTGCCGCTTAATGTCCCCGCTTGATAAACAGGTCCTGCCGGTGCAATCATATCCATAACGGCTGAACGACCACCATAAGCACCCACTGGTAAGCCACCACCAATAATTTTACCTAACGTGGTTAAGTCTGGTTGGATATTACATATTCCTTGATAGCCACTAGGGGATAAGCGGAAGCCTGTCATCACTTCATCGAAAATCAATAAAGCACCGTAATGATCACATAGCTTACGAACGCCAGCTAAATAACCTTCTTTTGGAGTGACCAAACCCATATTACCCACAACAGGCTCAATAATTACGGCTGCGATTTGGTTTAGATTTGCTTCAAATAAATGTTGTAACGAATCCAGGTCATTATAAACGGCTGTAAGTGTGTCCTTTGCTGTGGATACGGTAACCCCTGGGCTATCTGGTGTGCCTAATGTGGCTACGCCACTACCAGCTGCAATTAGAAATGAATCTCCATGTCCGTGATAGCAACCTTCAAACTTGATAATTTTATCACACTTGGTATACGCACGTGCTAATCGAATAGCAGCCATGGTTGCCTCTGTTCCCGAATTTACCAAACGCACTTTTTCAATGGATGGAACCATCGAACAAATTTTCTCAGCGATTAATACTTCTTTGTAGGTAGGCGCACCAAAAGAGAATCCATCTTTCAAAGCTTCTCTTACTGCATTTTCAATGACTGGATGTGCTTGGCCAAAAAGCATTGGTCCCCAAGAACCTATTAAATCAATATAGGATTTGCCATCTACGTCATGTAAATAGGCCCCTTTTGCTGATTTCATGAAAACGGGAGTGCCGCCAACTGATTTGAATGCGCGAACAGGAGAGTTAACTCCTCCAGGAATTAACGTTTTGGCTTTTTCAAAATAGCTAGAACTCAATGAACCCATTATTTCTTTTTTGTTTTCTTTTGTGTGGCTGCTGCTTTTTGTTGCTCTTCCATTGTCTTCAATTGCGTTTGAAGATATTGAGAGAAACGTGATTTTTTGGCTCCACCACCCGCTGCGATTTTAATGCGATTAGCATCTAATAACGCTTTGATTTTATCTTCATTAACAAAGTAGCGAATCGCTAATTGTTGGCCTATCGTAACTAAGTTGGACACAAAGTAATAGAAACTTAAACCTGCCGAGAACGAGTTCATGACAAACATAAAGATCACTGGTGTAATGTAGGCCATCATTTTCATGTTGATCGGCTGACCTGGTTGATCAGGTGTAATCTGATTATTGTAATAACCATATGCTAATTGAGAAGCAGTCATTAATAAACAGAATAAACTGACATGATTTCCATAAAACGGAATCGCAAACGGAAGCGTCATGATCGAATCAAATGTGGATAAGTCATTTGCCCAAAGAAATGATTCCTGACGAAGATTAATCAAATTCGGGAAAAGCATAAATACCGCCATTAATATAGGCATGGTAGCTAAAACTGGTACGCAACCACTTAATGGATTGACACCTACTTCACTATAAAGCTTCATGGTTTCCTGCTGAACTTTGGCTGGATCATCGCCAATTTTTTCTTTAATGGCAGCGATTTCCGGTGCTAATATGCGCGTCTTAGCCATGGAAACATATGATTTATAAGTCAATGGTAATAAGGCGGTTTTGATGATTAAAACTAATAATATAATCAGCAATCCATAATTAGATACGATACTCTCTAAGAAGTCAAATAAAGGAACAAAAATGTATTTGGTGATTGGCAATAAAAAGTCATAACTCAACTTAACATTTTTTCCAAACGAAGGGGCAACGGATTTAATGATTGAATAATCATTGGGTCCAAAGTAAAATTTAAATGCTGATTTACCCTGAATCAAATCCTGCGTGGATGCCGTTAGTTGCGCGTCCAACGTTTTAATGTGTAATGAATCAGTTAGGTTAGGCGTACTTGTTAAGTTGGCCTTTTTGATTTCAAATCCTTGAGGAATCAAACCCGTTAAGAAATACTTCTTTTTGAACGCTACCCATTGGGTTGATTTTGTTAAATTCTCTGCTTCAATAGTACCTGGATTTTCAGAAAGATTATCAAATTCCTCGTCTTCAGTAAGCAAATAATTAATGGTGGCCTTACGCTCTTCATTGATATCCTTCTCGTTTTGAACTAGATTCTCTTTCCAATGAATTGAATATTCCGAGCCAGTAATCATACTGGCCGCATCTTTAGCGTCTATTGCGTAGCCAAGTTCGAAAGTGTCATCATCCAACGTATATGTTTGGGATAGTTTCTTGCCAGTCGGTAACGTAGTTGTAAAGATTACATTTCCTTTGTTTTGTTGGACTTCATAGGCTAATGCAGCCAACTTAATCTTTGAAGTTCCCATAGGAATTTCAATGTCAAATTGATCTTTTGATGCATTAAACATTTGAAGACCATCTTTCTTACCAGCATTATAAACTGCATAACTGCGGTAATTCTTTAATTGGACGGATACAATTTTACCTCCGTAATTAGAAAGAGTTACGATTAGATTTTTGTTTTCAAGTTTGACCAATTGTTCTTTTACTTGAACACTTGAATCAGATGTTACCGTTGCTATTGTTTGGCTAGCTGGTGCAACCTTAGCTTTTACAGGTTCTTCTTTTTTGGCAACAACTTCTGTTTTTACAGGCTCGACTGGTGCAAAGAAATATTGATAGCCAAGTAACATGGCCATAATAAGTACAATCCCTGATATTGAATTCTTATCCATAGTATCTTTTACTAAATCTATTTAGCGTTTTTGATGAAAGGTACGGCATGTTGGTATGCCGCCTTAATAAATTGAACAAATAGGG
>JAIXRT010000054.1 GCA_027485075.1 Cytophagaceae bacterium | reverse complement strand
GTTTAATTGAGAAGAAACTATATGTTAACTATCTATTTTTCCTATTCTGCATCCCTAGTTTATTGATTGTTATAAATCTTTGGCCTTATTATCACTTTTCATTTGATGAAAAACTAAGTATGGTTAGAGCAATCAAAAATAATACGTTTATAAGAGACTATCCCGTTAAGCATACGATGCTTATAGGGTTTAATCTTCAGCGATTACTCATTGTCACCTTCAATATCGCATTTATTGTTTATTCCTTTTTTTTCACTTTTAGAGCTAATAAAAACAATAACATCAAAGCTAAAAATGCGGGAATGATCTATTCAACACTGAGCTTTGTTTTTATCTCAAGCTTTCCCCTTTTCCTATTTCTCTTGTATGCGAATTTTACCATACCAGGAACATTTAGATTTACCTTTCTACTTCCTAATAATCTCTATTCGGAGAAAATATATTTATTTACACTTACCCCCTCTATATGTCTTTTGTTCTTTCCCAAATTAATTTATGGCCTTAATCAAAGTAATTCAATTATAAACCGGGTACGGGAATACATTCGAGATTTATTCACACACACCAACGAGCCCATCGCTCCTGCGGTCGCCTTTACTTCAGAAAAAAACCAAATCATTGATTATATAACCAAGGAAAAGCCCTATTTAAATCCCACATTTTCCATTCATACCGTATCCAAGGATTTAAATATTCCACATTTACAAGTTTCGAAAAGTTTCAACAAAGAGATGGGTATTTCGTTTCCAGAATACCGTAAAAGAAAACGCATGGAACATGCCATTGAACTATTTAAGGGAGGTGCGCACAAAAAAATGTCCATTGAAGGTGTGGGTACACAAAGTGGATTTAAGAATAAATCATCCTTTTTTCTGGCTTTTCAAAGTGAGTTTAACATGACTCCTAGTGAGTGGATTTCAAAGCATTTAGGGTAATCGCTTCCGGGGTCTGCGACCTCGAAAGACTTCCTAAATGATGTACCATATTGAAAAATCTGCCTGACCTCTACTTACGATTCAGATCCCGCATGAACTGCGACGGTGAAATTACCTGCTTCGGTTGAATCTCAAAAGCCGGCTTCCAATCCTTGCGCTTTAGATCTCCCCTTTTCACCGACTGAATAAAATTCGCCCACGCAAATGGGTTCGTCAAAGCGAGCATCGGACTGGCAAAAAATGATCTATTCGCCTGCGATGAAACCATCATATCTGAGAAATTTCGGAAGTTGGCACTCGCCCCCATCCCCGCCTGCAACGCAAAAACGTTCAACTTCGATTGCTCCAAATTATCCGCTAAAATACGTTTCTGACGCTCATCACGTACTTTCATACTTAAGAAAGCCTTCTTAAATTCATCCTCATTGGCATGTAAAAAAACCTTCACTTCCGACAACATCTTATTATCCTCCTGCATCTCAATAATCGCCTGATGCACCACATCCGTCTTTCGCGGAATCACATAATACTGCGGCTTATACCCGATGTAGGTGAATACCAAACTGTCTCCTGGAAAAACATAGAGGTCCACTTGCCCAAAATTGTCACTTAATGCACCCCGACCAGCCGCTGGATTATACACATAAGCTAAAGGCAAATACTCCGAATTAGTGGATGAAATAACACGGGCGTTGAATAATACGGTTTTGTCCTGCCCCTGGGCAAACAAACGACTCGAGAACGAGACGCAGATAAGAAGACAAAGTATACACCGACTAAACATCCTGCAAGATAAGTCAAATTACGATTGACAAAACATTAAAATTATTAACGAACTAATTTTAGAAATGTTATGATAAAGGGGATAGAAAGTAACAAGCCATCGAAACGATCCAGAAATCCACCATGACCCGGAATCGTATCCGCCGAATCTTTAATGTTAATACTGCGCTTAAACAACGATTCCACCAAATCTCCATACGTGCCCGCGACCACAATGATAATCCCAATCGCATACCACTGAAACGCGGTGTAATTCGTAAAGTAGTTACCTAAAATCGTCGCCACCACCATCGCCGTCACCAAGCCACCAATACTTCCCTCCCAGGATTTCTTCGGCGATACACGCTCAAATAACTTCGTCTTGCCAAATTTCGTGCCAGCAAAATACGCCCCCGAATCACTCGCCCACAACAAAAACAAACATCCCATCACGATGTTGGGATCATATTTTTCATCCTGGATAAAGGCTAAAACGGTCAACAAAGCAAAGGGTAGTGCGACGTAAATAATGCCTAAAAACGTGTATGCAATGTTTTTAAAGGGCTTTTCATCTTTGGACTTATATAATTTGATGAAAAAAATCAGCGTCAATAAGGGCGAAAGTATGTAGTAATTCTGATACGCTACATCCCCTTTTTCAATAAAGAAGGTCAATAAATGCAATACAATCCCACAGAAAGTTCCGTAAAAGGTCAAGGGTAGGTTATCGCCCATGCTCCCCACCAGCTTGTAAAATTCCAACTGGGCCAATGCCCCGATAATCAAGAACAAGCACAAAAACGTGTAATCTGAATAAATGATACAAAACAACAAAATCGGCACGCCAATCAGCGCGGCGATAATCCGTTGTTGTAAATTTGACATTTGACGTAATCCCATATTATTTCAAGACTAAAGTTCTCGCCTCCACTTCATCCTTCACGTGTACATACAATTCCCAATTTCCTAAATCATAGGCACTCACTTTCTGGTTCAATACCACGGCGCGAATCTCCGCCTGCTCCCAAAGCAAGGCTTTGTCCATCTCTAAATCGATTCCCGTCCGCGATTCCGCGATTTTGACCCAGTCTTTCATGACTCTTCTGTCCGCAAAAGGTACAATCTACGTAAATAAAACACGATCAATACCACAGATAGCGCGGCCGACCACCACGGAATCTCAGACACCATCTGTTCCGGATTGATGGTAATACTTTTCTTTTGATACATATAATGCATCGTCAGCGTCCACGCATTATTAAAGAAGTGAGCCAAAATCGGCACCCAAATACTTCCATACCACACATACAAATACCCAAAAAAGGCACCCAAAAACATGCGTGGAAAAAATCCATAAAACTGGAAATGAATGAAGCTGAAGATCGCTGCTGCCGCCCAAATGGCCACGTGCTTATTGCCGAAATACCTGAGAAACATTGACTGCAATACACCTCGGAAAAAGATCTCCTCGCCCAGCGCTGCAATTCCAGCAATCACCAGTATCGCCAGAGCGAAGTCCATGTCTGACTGGAAATTCAATAAAAATTTAGTCAATTCAGCCAAACTACTTTCCGACGATTTCATCCATTGTTCCACCCCCTCAAATCCAGCAGGCAATACGATGTTTTCGTTCCACTGAATGACATACTCCATGAAAGGCATAGATACCAATACGGTCAATACAGCCCAAATAAAGATCTGAAATCGAGGTGTTTCCCCTTGATTCAAATCCAAAATCGAACGCTTCTCCACAAATGATAAATAAGCCCAAGGACCCAATACGAACGTAAATAAGGCCGAAAACCACTGCAAGGCCATCATGCCATGAAAGGCATTGGCATACTTTTGCGGATGCGCAATAAAGTCAATGAGTAATTTCTGAAATTGGTTGACATCAGTCGTGGGCAATTCCAAAATAGCCACCACCGCAAGCAATCCGAAAAACTGTCCCAAAAAGCTTCCCAAGAGGAAAAAACCAAAGAGACTTAAGAGGTTCGAAGTAAGGCCTAACCAACGAGTTGGCCCAGAATACTGGTTTTCTTGCATAATGGTCGTAAATTTACACAATTTTTAAACAGCATGGTAAAAATCGGCAACATCGAGCTTGGCTCATTTCCTTTACTTCTTGCCCCCATGGAGGATGTCTCAGATCCACCATTTCGGGCTGTATGTAAAGCAAACGGCGCAGATCTCATGTATACCGAATTTATTTCGTCGGAAGGCCTCATTCGCGACGCTGCAAAAAGCGTACAAAAATTAGATATTTTCGAATATGAAAGACCCATCGGCATCCAGTTATTTGGTTCTTCCATTGAGACCATGGCGTCTTGTACCGAGATCGCCACGAAAGCTGGCCCCGATTTAATCGACATCAACTACGGGTGCCCCGTGAAACAAGTTGCCTGCCGCGGAGCTGGAGCCGCACTCCTACAAGATATTCCCAAAATGGTTGCGATGACCGCCGCGGTCGTCAAAGCCACGCATCTTCCAGTCACCGTAAAAACGCGCTTAGGCTGGGATGATTCCACGAAAAACATTGAAGATGTGGCTGAAAGGCTACAAGATATTGGTATACAGGCACTTACAGTACATGGAAGAACACGTGTTCAGATGTATAAGGGCGAGGCCGACTGGCGTTTAATTGCCAAAGTGAAAGAAAATCCCCGTATCAAAATTCCGATTTTCGGAAATGGTGATATCGATTCGCCGCAAAAGGCTCTCGAATACCGCGATAAATACGGCGTCGACGGCATCATGATCGGTCGGGCATCCATCGGTTATCCGTGGATCTTTAATGAAATCAAACACTACTTAGCTACTGGGGAATTTTTAGCTCCCCCAAGCCTGGAAGAACGCATCTCCGTGTGCGAATCCCACCTCGACTTTTCGATTCGTTGGAAAGGGAATCACGGTGGCATCGTAGAAATGCGCCGCCACTATTCCAATTATTTCCGCGGCATGGATCACTTCAAACCTTTCCGCACCAAGCTGGTGACCAGTTACTCACTCGAAGAAATTAAAGAAACACTACACGAAATTGCCTTCCATTATGCCGGAGAATAAAAAATCAACACTCGTTATTTTCCTAGCTATCTTGGGTTTGGCTGTGATTTGGGGAAGCTCATTTATTTTAGTCAAAAAATCCCTCGTCCACTATTCTGCACTTCAAGTAGGCGCACTCCGCATCTGCTCCGCCAGTTTATTTTTTATCCCCATTTTTTGGAAGCGTTTCAAATACATGGAGAAAAAACACGCGAGCTCATTTTTACTGGCCGGATTAACGGGAAACCTCATCCCCGCCATGCTTTTCGCCGTTGCCGGACAGCACCTGTCTAGCGCCCTTTCCGGCATGCTGAATGCATTTACTCCGCTTTTTACACTGATAATTGGCATTCTATTTTTTGCCCAACCGTTCATTTGGAAACAAACAACCGGAATATTCGTAGGACTTGTAGGATGCCTCGGATTGCTTTTCGCCGGCCAAGGATTGAACATCGACTTTAATATCCATGGACTTTGGGTGGTCCTGGCGACCTTGTTGTATGGCATCAACATGCACATTGTCAAAACCCGTTTGAGCGACATGCATCCGCTGACCTCCACCGCTGGAATTTTCATGATGATCGGTCCGCTCGCCCTAGGCGTTTTAATCTACACCGGATTTTTCAGTTTACCCTTAGATCAAGAACACCTCTGGTCATTCATCTCCGCAATGGCACTCGGACTTTTCGGTTCCGCCATCGGGATGCTCGCCTTTAATCAAATCATCAAATGGACCAGCGCCATCGTCGCAAGTTCCGTTACCTATATGATTCCCATCGTTGCGTTAGGTTGGGGTTTCATGGACGGAGAGGCCATTTATTTCCTACAAGTGATCTCGATGTTTATTCTATTAGCTGGGATTTATTTGGTCAATAAAGCCAAAAACTGATAATTATTTCGGCCGCGTACATTTATCAAATACCTGATTAAAATGCCGCGTACATTCGTTCATCCAAGCACACGCAATGAACGAAATCACGATGGCCTACCTCTGGAAAAATCAAGGATTTTCTGGAAAAAAATTAACCCTCACGAGCGGTGCCTCCGTGCAGATTATCCATCCCGGGATTGAGAATATACATGCGGGGGCAGATTTCCAACAAGCCAAAATTAGAATCAACGACCTGCTGTGGGTCGGTGCGATTGAATTGCATGTGCGCTCCTCCGACTGGCATCTGCATGGACATCACACGGATCACAGTTACGAAAACGTAATCCTGCATGTGGTATGGGAAAACGATCGCGCCATTACGTATGTGAATGAACACCAAATACCCACCTTTTGCTTGTCGGCCTACGTCCAAGCACCCCCATCAGCCCTTAGCCCCACCACCACTGACCTTGCCTGCGCACATTTTTTTCCTACTGTTTCTGTCCAAGCAAAACAAGAAATGTTTGACCGTTGCCTCGAGGAGCGCCTCCTCGAAAAACAGGCACATGTCACGACGTTATTACAAACCAACGGGTACGATTGGGAGGAAGCTTGCTACCAGTCACTTGCCAAATCTTTTGGATTTTCCCTCAATGCGGAACCCATGCTGCGCCTCGCACAAAATTGCCCCCTCAAGCTGATCTTGCGTTACCGAGACCGACCCTATGCAGTTGAAGCTGCGCTCTTTGGTTTAGCGGGTTTGTTGGAAGAACCCGTGCGCGATGCGTACCAATGGGAACTGCGGCGCGAATACATTCATCTGAAAAAAAAGCATGGGTGGCTAGCAAACTACCTCCACATCACCGACTGGAAATTATTGCGTCTCCGACCGGCCAATTTTCCCAGCATTCGTATCGCGCAATTTGCAGAGGTAGTGCGATCTAATTGTTCGCTGATTTCGTTACTTCTCGAAATGCAGGATTTAAAAACAGTGCGTCAGCTCTTTGAAATTCCCACCATCGACTATTGGTCAATACACACGCATTTCGGCAAAAAAAGTAGCGCGCACCAAACTAGTCTAGGAAAAGGAGCCTTCGAATCCATTTGCATGAACACGCTCATTCCGCTCCTTTTTGCCTATTCTGCAAGCAAGAGTACCTCCATCTACGCGCTGAAAGCGCGGCGCTGGCTCAGTGAGCTCAAACCTGAGAATAACATCATTACACGAAAATTCACCTCATTAAACACGACCTTGAGGCACGCCGGAGATTCACAAGCAAGCTTGCAATGGCATAAAAATTATTGCGCGCGAAAACGTTGTTTGGCGTGTGCTGTGGGACAGGAAATTCTTATTCCGACTTAATGATCGGCCCGCGCGTTCCTATTCCGTTTTCATTAAACGCTTCGATTTGAAAATAATAAGTACGGTCTTTGTCCATGGACTTGAAGTAATATTCGTTGGCCCCGAACACCTGCACCGACGTATACATTTTATCCGGCGCGATGCCCGAATAAATGACATAACCCGTCGCAT
>JAIXRT010000090.1 GCA_027485075.1 Cytophagaceae bacterium | reverse complement strand
TGGTGGCGGATAAAGATATTGACCGTGTCTTGTGTTTATTTCCAAAAGACGCATCCTATTATTTCACGCAGGCCTCGAACCCCAGAGCATTATCAGCCAGTGAACTTCAAGCTAAGGCTAGTATCTTCGGATTACAGGGCAAGACATATGCAGATGTTAATCTCGCTTTGGCGGCGGCGCGCAAGACGCAAGCAGATTTTATATTAATTACAGGCAGCACCTATATGGTGGCTGAAATAGCCGATTAGATTTTGAGTAGAAGAAAAACATACAAATACGAATGGGCAGAGGCTTTGGCTAATGTCATTCAAAGTCCCAAAGATTTTTTTGAGCATTGCCAAGGAAAATGGCTTTCTGACTATTTTAAAAATTCAAATCCCATCGTCTTGGAACTTGGGTGTGGTCGAGGAGAATACACAAATGGGTTGGGGCAGTTATTCCCAGATAAAAATTTTATTGGCATAGATATTAAAGGAGATCGTCTCGCAGCAGGTGGAAGGCAGGCAGAATCCATGCAACTGAAGAATGTTGCTTTTCTACGAATTCAGATTCAATTTATTGAAGACTTCTTTTTGCCAAATGAGATCGATGAAATTTGGATCACTTTTCCAGATCCACGTATGAAGGACCGGGATGAAAAGAAGCGATTGACTTTTCCGTTCTTCTTGCAGAAGTACTTACGTTTATTAAAACCTGGAGGGATTATCCATTTAAAAACGGATTCAGAACCGTTCTTTGATTATTCGCTGGAGCAGTTTCGTGCGCACCAACTACCTATTTTGGCTAAAACAAAGGATTTATATACCTCTGAATGGAATGAAGACCATTTTGGGATAAAGACCCGGTTTGAAAAAATTTGGTACGACAAGGGATTCACCATCAATTATGCACGAATAGAAAACAAAAAAGAGGCCTAGGCCTCTTTTTTGTTAACAATATGTAGTTCGAATTATCCTACGCGAGCGATCAAATCTGCTGCACGAGAAGAATATCCAAATTCGTTGTCATACCAACCAACAACTTTCACAAGGTTACCCATTGCTGTTGTTAACTTAGAATCCAAGATACAAGAGTGTTGGTTTCCGATGATATCGATAGAAACGATTTCGTCAGTTGTAAATTCCAAGATACCTTTCATCGGGCCATCAGCAGCAGCTTTCAAAGCAGCATTGATTTCAGCTACAGTAGCTTCTTTCTTCAATACAACTGTAAAATCTGTTACAGATCCATCTGGAGTAGGAACACGCATCGCATTTCCGTCTAATTTACCTTTCAAGTGTGGTAAAACTAATCCTACTGCTTTGGCTGCACCTGTAGATGTTGGAATGATTGAATATGCAGCAGCACGAGAACGACGTAAATCGGAGTGAGGCGCATCTTGTAAATTCTGATCAGCTGTGTACGCGTGAACCGTAGTCATAAATCCTTTTTCGATACCGAATGCATCATCTAAAACTTTAGCCATTGGAGCTAAACAGTTCGTTGTACAAGAAGCATTTGAGATAATTGTCATATCATCTGTCAATGTATCATCATTAACACCTAATACAACAGTTGGAATATCACCTTTAGCAGGAGCAGAGATAATTACTTTACGTGCACCAGCAGTTAAATGTTGGCCTGCACCATCTTGATCGATAAAACGACCCGTTGATTCTAATACTACATCAATTCCTAATGCTCCCCAAGGTAGTTGCTTTGGATCACGCTCAGCAAAAGCTTTGATTACGTGACCGTTGACAGTAATGCTATCTGCATCTGAAGTAACAGTTCCGTTAAAACGTCCGTGTACTGAATCGTACTTTAACAAGTGTACTAAAGTAGCGTTGTCAGTTAAATCGTTGATAGCAACGATTTCCACATTTTCTTTTTCCAATAAACGACGGAAAGTAAGTCGACCGATGCGACCAAAACCATTAATGGCAACTTTAATTTTTTTCATTGAATGAATTAATTTGATTTCCTTATTAAAATCAAAAATAGCCAATTAATAGAATAATTCCAAGAATAGTACGAAAATACCTTGATTTAAACGTTTTAAATCCATATTAAACAATTGTAAATCAGACAAATCTAATTTAGCCAAGTAGCTAATTTATCCAATTTTCTTATATTTTTTACTCGGATACGTTTTTTATTCAAAAATATTTTGCATATTTGAATAAGGAAATGCTTCGCGAATCGAGTGGGGCAGGGGAGTGACAGAATGTCACTTGTTTATTTGGCTAAATTTCAAGCCTTTTTTCACAAAACATTATTTGGAATGCATTATCAACTAACTGATAATCAGCTAGTTAGGTAATTAAAGTTTAAGTTAAATTTTTAGCGATTTTCTTGCTTTTTTGTGGGCTTACTACGCCAAATCAAGATTTATTTAGCTGAAGAGTCGAGATAAAAATCTTTTATTGGTAATTTGCGTTCCTAAATTTTTGCATACATATTTTATGAATTCAGTAGAACAAATCATTTTGTCGGCCTGGGACAAACCCGAGACAAGAAATACCCCAGAAGTTATCGCGGCGATCGAGCAAGTAGTCGCATCCGTTGATACAGGCGAATTACGTACTGCGGAACCAAAAGCCGACGGAACATGGCAAGTAAATGAATGGGTGAAGAAAGCCATTGTCATGTATTTCCCTATTCGTCAGATGACAGTAAGTGAAGTGGGTATCTTTGAATACCATGATAAGATGCGTTTGAAAACAAATTATAAGGAATTAGGTGTACGAGTTGTTCCACCGGCTGTGGCACGATATGGTGCGTTTTTGGCAAAAGGAACGATATTAATGCCTTCCTATGTGAATATTGGCGCGTATGTAGATGAGGGAACCATGGTGGATACCTGGGCGACAGTTGGCAGTTGTGCGCAAATCGGCAAACATGTACACTTAAGCGGTGGCGTGGGAATCGGTGGCGTGTTAGAACCACCTCAAGCTGCACCTGTAATTATTGAGGACGGTGCGTTTATTGGGTCTCGTTGTATTGTAGTAGAAGGAGCTCACATTGGAAAAAAGGCTGTTTTAGGAGCTGGAGTAACCATTACAGGTAGTTCGAAGATTATTGACGTAAGTGGACCTGAGCCCGTGGAGTATATTGGATATGTTCCTGAAAACTCAGTTGTTATACCAGGATCTATTCAAAAGAATTTCCCAGCAGGCACCTATGGAGTACCTTGCGCATTAATTATTGGTAAACGCAAAGAGAGCACTGATTTAAAAACCTCATTGAATCAAGCCTTGCGCGAGAACAATGTGGTAGTCTAAACCAAAATCTATCCTTACCTTTACAACCCGGTTCTATCAACCGGGTTTTTTTATGGAAAATGAATTGAGAATTGGTGAATACAATCACCTACGCATTATTAAAGAAGTCCCTTTCGGTCTATACCTTGATGGATTTGAGGATGAAATCCTACTTCCGTTACAATATGTTCCTGAAAATTATCAGATAGATGATTTTATTGACGTATTCATTTACCGCGATTCAGAAGATCGCATTATAGCCACGACGTTAAAACCAAAGGCTACCATCGATCAATTTGCCTATCTGGAAGTTAAATCTGTAACTCCACTAGGTGTATTTATGGATTGGGGTTTAGCCAAAGATCTATTCGTTCCATTTAGCCAACAATTCCAAAAGATGTCGGTGGGTAGATCTTATTTTGTTTATATCTATTTAGATGGACAAACAGATCGCATCGTCGCATCCGCGCGCATTGAAAAATTTCTTCCTGTCACCGATGGTAGTGAATTTACAATTGGAGACAAAGTATCAGCGATTCCATTTGAACATACCGATTTAGGAATCAAATGCCTAGT
>JAIXRT010000228.1 GCA_027485075.1 Cytophagaceae bacterium | reverse complement strand
TCGTCAATGGAGAGAGCGTGATAACCCAGTAAGATCTACACGTATCTTCGGAAATGTGTTTGCAGAAGTTGAAATCATGAAAGATTTAAAGGCACGTACTAGCCTTGGTTTTGAATATAACAACTACAACCAATCTGCTTATTTTAACCGTGATATTGAGGCTGCTGAAGCACGTAATGCAAACAGCTTAACGGTATCGAATAACTTTGATCGTGCTGTTACTTGGTATAACACCTTGAACTACTCTAAAAAAATAGGAGATCATGACTTCAATGTATTAGTTGGTACAGAGGCTGTTTCTACTTATGGATTTGGTTTTTCAGCACAGCGAAGCAATTTTGCATTTGATGATTTATCATATCGTTATTTGAATAATGGTTCAGCTGCAGGTTTGACTAACGCAGGATCAGGAGCAACGATTACTGCTTTGTTCTCTCAATTTGGAAAAGCAAATTACTCATACAAAGATTTCTTATTAGCTGATTTTACGTTGCGTAGAGACGGTTCTTCTCGTTTCTCACCAGCGTATCGTTATGGTGTGTTCCCTGCATTCTCTGTAGGTGCGCGTCTTTCTGAGTTAGCCTTATTTAAGAATATCACTGCATTGAATGATTTGAAAGTACGTGCAGGTTGGGGTAAAACTGGTAATCAGTTGATTCCAAACGTATACAATGCATATACATTATTTACACCAGATCCGAACAACAACGCTTATGACATCGGTGGTGCAGGTAATGCCATTGCTTCAGGTTTTGATATCGCGCAATTTGGTAACTCAAATGGTCGTTGGGAAACAAATACATCCACAAACATCGGTTTGGATGCGAGTTTGTTCAACAATAAGTTAGATATTGCTTTTGACTGGTATACACGTACAACTTCAGACATGTTAACTCAGGTGCCTATTCCAAGAACATCTGGAACAGGAAGTATTCCTTTTGTGAACATTGGAGAGGTAAACAATACAGGTGTTGACCTTAATGTAACGTATAGAGATCAAATCGGTCAATTACGTTATTCACTTTCGGGACAAATTAGCCATTATAAAAACAACGTGGTTAAGTTAAATGATGACCCGAACGCATCAATCTTTGGATTCGTAACGCGTGTTCCAGCTATTTCATTAACAAAAGCCGGCTTACCGATTGCTAGTTTCTTCGGTTATGTAGTGGAAGGTGTCCTAAAAGACGATGCTGAAGCTGCTGCAGCGGTACAAATTCCAGGATACACACGTGCGGGTGTTTTCAAATTTAAGGATGTGAATGGAGACGGAAGAATCAATGCTTCGGATAGAACAGTGATTGGTAATCCACACCCAGACTTTACCTATGGTTTGAATGTTAACTTAGGTTACAAAAATTGGGATTTAACTGTGTTTGCACAAGGTGTTCAAGGTAATGAGATTTTCAATTACTTGAAGTATTGGACAGACTTTAACACATTCCAAGGAAACCGTTCAACAGACATGTTGTACAAATCATGGAAGAAGCAGGGAGATGTGGCTCAATTACCACGTTTGAATGCGAGTGATACCTTTAGCCAGCAGATTTCAACTTATTTCGTTGAGGATGGTTCATACATGCGTATCAAGAACATCCGGTTAACTTACAATGTACCTAACACGATGTTGAAGAAAATCAAACTTAGTTCGATGCAGGTTTATGTGCAAGGACAAAACTTGTTTACTTTCACTAAGTACAAAGGTTTAGATCCAGACATCAACATCAGAAACTCTGGTGCGGATAATCAAGATATCCACATGGGTATTGATGAGGGTGCATTCCCAGTGGCTAAATCTTACAATGTAGGTTTAAGAGTAGGATTTTAATTAATTATAATTTGAAATAAATCAGATAAAAAATGAAAAAGTTAATCATATTCGCATTGTTTGCGACAGTTGGAATAAACTTTTCTTGTTCAGAGTCGTTCCTCGAGGTTCAACCTCAAGGTGCTGCGTCTCTAACGTCTCTGTCTAATAAAAGTGGAGTAAATGCTATCTTAGTAGGTGCATATTCTTTATTAGACGGTGTAGGTGCAGGAAATACGGGACGGACATCTACCATCTCAAACTATGTGTTTGGTGGAATTACGTCTGGTGATGCCGTTAAAGGTACGGATGCTGGTGACCAGCCAGAGCAAAGTTTTATTGAGCAATTCACTTGGTTTGCGGAAAACACCTATTTCCTTGGAAAGTGGCAACATACCTATGATGGTGTGGCACGTGCTAATGAGGCCATCTTACTTGCTAAAAGCCCAGAGGTTAAGGACATGACAGAAGCGGAGAAAACGCAAGTAATTGCGGAAGCTCGTTTCTTACGTGGTCACTACCATTTCGAAGGAAAGAAGATGTGGAACATGATTCCATACATTGATGAAAACACGTACAAGCGTGATGATCCAAATTCAACGAAAGTACCAAATGATAAAGACATTTGGCCAAACATTGAAGAGGATTTCAAATTTGCAGCTGCAAATTTACCTGCAACTCAATCACAAAAAGGAAGAGCTACTAAATGGGCTGCGATGGCTTATTTAGCAAAAACCTATATGTTCCAAAAGAAATATAGTTTAGCGAAGCCTTTATTGCTGGATATCTTACAGAACTCTGGAAGAAGACTAGTTGCTGATTACCATGATAACTACAGAAATACGACCAACAATAACGTTGAGTCTATTTTTGAAGTACAATTCTCCGTGAACGATGGTTCAACAGGAAATAACGGTAATCAAGGAGATAACTTGAACTGGCCATATGCTGCCAATTCTCCAGGTCGTGGATGTTGCGGATTTTACCAGCCATCTCAAAACCTGGTGAATGCATTCAAAACTACACCTGCAGGTCTACCAATGATTGGTAAAAACAAAGCGGGTCTAGAGGATACTTACAATGAGGTTGATTTACCAAACGATCAGGGTGTTGGCGCTTCAGCTAGCTTTGTTTTAGATGTTTCTCAGCCAGTAGACCCTCGTTTAGATTGGACGGTAGGTCGTCGTGGCGTAAACTTCTTAGATTGGGGTAAAATGCCAGGTGCACCTTGGATTCGTGACCAAAACTATGCTGGTCCGTACACAGGTAAAAAATGGATGTATTACTTAGCAGATGAAGGAAGTTCGACACACTCGACGAACCGTCGTTCAGTTAACAATAACTACCGTCTACTAAAGGTATCACATGTAATTTTGTGGTTAGCGGAAATCGAAGCAGAAGAGAACAACCTGGCTAAAGCTGAGGAATATGTTAACTTGATCCGTAACCGTGCAAAAGCTAGTAGAGTTCAAGATGCATCTGTAAATAATGTAATCAATCCTTATCCAGCTGGTACATTTGCAGCGAACGGTAAAGACTTTGCATTAAATGCAGTTTACATGGAAAACCGTTTAGAGTTTGCGATGGAAGGTCACCGTTTCTTCGACTTAGTTCGTTGGGGAATTGCAGAAGACTTCTTGAACAAAATGTACATTCCTAAGGAAGGTGCAGCAGGTAGAGACTTAACAGGAAGAACATACAACAAAAGAAGTTATATGATTGGTAAATCATTTACTCCTAAAAATAGATTCTTCCCGCTACCAATCGATGAGATCTTAAATTCTCAAAAAGCTGGAAAGCCTACATTGAAACAAAATGACGGATATTAATCTATCTTGAATTTTTCAAAAAAGTCAGAACCTTGTGTTCTGACTTTTTTTGTTTTAGGGCGTCCAACATTTCCCGTATATTTGACAAAATTTAAACCTATGCTATCAGATTCATTTGAAACCATCGTTCAGCGCCGCCGCAGTAACAGACGCTTTGACCCAGAAGTAACAGTTGCGGATGAGGTAATTGAACGAAGCCTACAACGTGCTATCCTTTCACCCAATAGTAGCAATATGCAGTTATGGGAATTCTATTGGATTCAAAGTCCGGAAGAAAAAGCAAAATTTCATGCCCTATGCTTAGGTCAATCTGCAGCCAAGAATACAGCGCACCTCGTTGTTTTTGTGACACGGCAAGACTTATGGTCTCAACGTGCCAAATGGAATTTATCCCGCATTAAGGAATCACTGCAAGGGAAAGAGCCTGGAAAATTAGAGAAACGAGGCTTGCAATATTATAGTAAATTAATGCCGCTTCTTTATCGTCAAGATCCAATTGGAATCTTCACTGGCATTAGAAAGGCGATGTGCTTTTTCATGGGGATTCGCAAACCATTTATGCGTTTTGGTGGGAAAGCAGACCAACGCGTGACTGTGCATAAATCATGTGCTCTAGCTGCACAAACCTTTATGCTATCCATTGCTGCCGAAGGGTATGAATCATGTCCGATGGAAGGATTTGATGCGGTACGCGTGAAGAAAGCACTCGGATTACCTTCCGGAGCAGAAATCAATATGATCGTCTCTGTAGGAAAGGGAACTGAAGAAGGAGTTTGGGGAGAACGCTTCCGCCTACCTTATGAAGATGTCGTTTTTAAACGCTAAAGACAATCTACATCCGGGATCACTTGAACCCCTTTGAATAAACTATTGCCCGGTAATTCATCCAAACAGGCTCGAAGGCTTTCTTTAAACTTGGCCAAGGAAACACCCTTCTCCAATTTTATTAAGATTTCCATCGCATATTGGTTCCGAATACGCTCAATGAGCGGTTTTTCAGGTCCAAGTACCCTCCCATGACCAAAACGCTCTTTTAACACGTTTCCCAAATGACGCGCAGCTTGATCTACCGCTTGTGCTTCCATATGGCGCAGTGTCAATTTGATCAAACGCGAAAACGGGGGATAATGATATCCTTCTCGTTCCACAATCTCATCCGCATATAAAGCTGCGTAATCACCCCTTTGGATAAAATCAAATAAACGGTGATTTGGTTGATTCGTTTGAACATAAACCTGACCCTGCTCATCTCGTCGGCCTGCCCGACCAGCCACCTGAGTAATCAATTGGAAAGCCCGTTCATGAGCTCGAAAATCCGGAAAATTTATAATTCGATCCGCATCGAAAATTGCAACGGTGGATAAACCTTCAAAATCGAGTCCTTTGGCAACCATTTGTGTGCCAACAAGTATATCAATGTTTCCTGATTGTATTTCGCTTAGAAGGCTGTTAAATGCGGTTTTCGAACGTGTGGTATCCAAATCCATCCGACCAATCCGTGCATCCGGAATTAATAGCTGTAGTTCCTCCTCTAATTTCTCAGTTCCATAGCCCATCGTTTTCAATTGCGTACTTCCACAAGCACCACAACGAGTCAGCAATCCTTCGCGATAGCCACAATAATGACATCGCAATTCTTGATCTTTGGCGTGATAAGTTAAACTTACATCACATTGATTACACTCCGCAATCCAATCGCAGTCTTGGCATTGGATATAAGGCGAATACCCTCTCCTATTTTGAAATAATAAACTTTGTTTACCGCGTTCGAAGTTTGATTGCAATACAGCCACGAGGTCAACAGAAAATCCGCCTTTCATTTGCTTCATGCGGGTCGCATATTTGGTATCCAACAAACGAAGTTCAGGCAATTGTGCTTTACCAAATCGCTCCGATAACGTAACCAACCCATATTTGCCTTGCTTAGCTTGATAATAGGATTCAATCGAAGGCGTTGCAGAACCTAGCAGGACTTTAGCTCCTTGCTGATTCGCAAGCACCATAGCGACATCACGGGCATGGTAACGTGGCGCAGGATCCGTTTGTTTAAACGAAGATTCGTGCTCCTCATCGATGATGATTAGACCTAAGTGTGAAAAAGGTAAAAACACCGAAGAACGAACGCCGACCACGAATGGATATTTGCCTTCTACAATCGACTTCCAAACCTCCACACGTTCATTATCTGAAAATTTGGAATGATAAATCCCCACTTGCTCACCAAAAATCTTTTTCAAGCGCGAAACGATTTGCGTCGTTAAGGCAATCTCAGGAAGCAGATACAAAACTTGGTCACCATTCGCTAGTGCCTCTTGAATTAATCGAATATATATTTCCGTCTTACCGCTACCTGTGATACCATGCAACAATACGGTATCTTTCGTTTGAAATTGATCTAAAATCGATTGATAGGCCTTTGTTTGTGCTTCATTTAAATCAAATGTAGCTGGAATAAAGTCGTCTAGATCTGACCCAAAACGCGAAACAATCACATCAAAGGATTCGAAAACACCATTTTTAATTAAAGTTTGTAATGAACTCTCGGACAATTCTGCCTGCGAAAAACTAGCCTTTTCTAGGCCTTTCTGATTCGTCGATGGATCACGTAAAACAGGGATAAAGCGCAAATAATGAAGTAACACACTTATTTGCTTGGTCTTATCCTCTAAACTTTTAATCAATTCGGTCAGTTGGCCTACATCCTCCCACTCCTTACACAACCGAATCTTACGAATTACTTTGGGTGTATAGCGATCCTTGAGCTCGTCAAAAATCAAGACAGCACCTTTGCCAACCAATGCTTTAATGTGGTGATATGGGCTTTTAACTTCGGCGACACGAGCGATCTCGTCATAGGTTAAGGCTCCTTTTGCTTGAATTGCTTCGACAATCACGCGCTCCTTTTCGGTCAATTCATGGAATTGATCGAATTCTGGATGTACCTGTACTTTGGATTGACTCGAGATTTTTAAACCTGCGGGTAAAGCTATCTGAAAAACTTCACCTGGATAGCACATGTAATAATTGGCCACCCACTGAAACAAGGCAATTTGAGAAGCGGTAACAAGCGGTGCATCATCCAAAATCTCCAACAGATATTTGGCTTGATACTGCTTGGGAGGTTGGTGATGAACAGATACAATGACCGCGGTTAAGACCTTGGTACTACCAAAAGGAACTACGATTCGTAGTCCCGACTCAACAACCTGTGCCCATTGGCGCGGAACGCGGTAGGTAAAAAAACGTGGGATGGGTAAAGGGAGAAGTGCGTCAACGAAAACCGTCGATTCTTCCGATTCAAAAAGCAAATTTGATTCTCCCATGTCAGCTACAAATAAACGCAAAGATTGGCAGTCGGCCAAGCTAATCTTGCCAGCGCAGTGTTTGAACTAGATGAATCGCGTCTTGTTTCAAAAATTGAATGATGGGGGCTAATGAATCATTTTGGGTGGCGGTTTTAACATAGATCGCACCACGTAGAAAATGCTTAGAACTATCTGTCGTAAAAAATTGCAATGAAGTAGCGACCTCACCATTTAATTCAATTAGTCCTGCTTTTCGACCATCCGTCGTAGTCATAACATAATCTTGAATGCCTGAAGCTTTACCTTGGTGTTTATAGGCCAAAGCGTATGAATCATTAATGAGTGCATTCATTTTTTTGCGATCACCACCTAAAGTTTTATATGTAATCTGAATGAACGCGTCCCAGCGTGGGTAGTAAATATAAATCCAATGTGGCTCCGCTTTCCAGATTTTATTTTTGTTCCCTATTTCTGCAGTATCAGGAATTACTTGGGCGTACTTAGAAATTTCAAAACGATATGGATGACCTTTTTCTACGGGCTGAAAAACAGCAGGTGGCATGACAATTCGGTTAAATCCCTTAGGGCGAGGAAGCGAGCTAGCTTGCTCTGTATTCACCTGACAAGACCAAAGAATCAAAAGAATAAGTAGATAGCGCATGATTTACCGAGGTTGGTCTACTCCATGAAAATCCAATATGGGCTTTTGGATTATTTCAAAAACCTTCTCCCGTAATACAGGCATATCCTCTTGCGTCAATCCTATAGTTTCGACAGGTGCATGTATAATGACTTTGATTTTCCCAGGTTTGAGGGCAAAATAATCATCATCCATCATTAGATGATTATTCAAAAAAGAAACGGGAAGCACGGGAACTTGTTGTTGGATTGCCATCGCAAAGGCTCCATCCTTCAGAGGACCTGCCATAAATGGGAACTGCTTCGAAACGATCCCCCCTTCTGGAAAAATAATGATGCTGCGATTGGATTGTAATGCTCGAATCGATTTAGATAGGGTAGCACTGCGTGAAGCTCGATCTTTGCGGTCAACTAAAATATTCAACCGACTATATAGATAACCAAATAGGGGTACTTTTTTAATAGACGACTTCCCCACAAAAGAGAAATAGTTAGGCAAAATCTTTACAAATGCAGGAATATCCAAATATGAAAAGTGATTGGAGCAGAAAACATAAACCTGCTTGGGATCTAATTGATGATTGCGTTGAATCTCAAAACGCACAAATCCAAAAGCAAAGAATAAACTGGACCACAGTCGAACTAGTTTGTGCGCGTAGCGTTTCGTATCCCGATGTTGGAGTAATAGAAACATGAATGGATATAGTGCCAAGAACCACCCAATAAACCAAAAACCGGCCCATACAGAGTATAGACCGATCAGTGGATTTGAAATATGTGGATTCTTTTTTTTCATAAACGAATTACTCAACGATACCCAATTGAACTGTATTCGTTTTCTTGGTCGTATGCGCTGGAATTGATAAGGTGGTCACAAAAACATCACCAGGCGTTAAAAGTTTTTCTTGCTTTAGCTTTTCTACCATTCCCTGAACTGTTTTTTCTGCACTTTCAGAGCTAGCTTCATAATAGAAAACTCGCGCGCCCCAAAGCAAGCCCATCGTAGACATTAATTGCTTGTTGTTTGTAAAGACAAACAAGTCTGCTTTTGGTCGGTGAGCGGATAATTTAAACGCAGTCTGACCCGAGTTTGTAATGCAAAGAATTGCTTTAGCTTTTGAGTCACGTGCTAGTCTACAAGCGCCTGAAATTAAGCGATCCGTTAACGTAACATTTGATGTATTGGCCAATGCGTGATTTTTAAAATAAATCGCAGCTTCGTCTCCTTTGATAATTTCAATGGCATTTTGCTGTTGTTCAACAACCTCATGGATATGTGCCATGGTTTCGACAGCTTTGATTGGGTAGGCACCTGAAGCGGATTCACCAGAAAGCATGGTCGCTGAAGCACCTTGTAATACCGCATTAGCTACGTCAGAAGTCTCAGCACGTGTAGGCACTGGATTAGTAATCATCGACTCTAACATTTGGGTAGCGACAATAACTGGCTTTCCAGCTGCTGTACATTTTTCAACCATCACTTTTTGTAGGTATGGTACAACGGCACCATCCATTTCAACGCCAAGATCTCCACGCGCTACCATGATTGCATCAGTAGCTTCAATGATTTCATCCAAGTTATCGATGGCCTCAGGCTTTTCGATCTTAGCAATCACACGAGCTGTTTTTCCGTATGCTTTAATTTTATCTTTAATATCCCATATGTCTGATGCTTTGCGCACAAAAGATAAAGCAATCCAGTCCACTCCATGGTCCAAACCAAAATATAAATCTTCCGTATCTTTTTCAGTTAAGCATGGCAAAGAAACTTTTGTGCCCGGAAGGTTAATTCCCTTCTTCGACTTTAAAATTCCACCATAAACAACCTCGGTAAGAACTTCTTTTTTAACCTTGTCAACCGCTAATACCTTAACTTCTAGGTTACCATCATCCATCAAAATACGCTCGCCAACATTCACATCTAAATACATAGATGTATAGGTTGTGCCGACTTTCTCGGATGTTCCCAGTAGATTTTCATCCATTGCAAAAATCAATTGCTTTCCAGCTTCTAAAGGAACTCCGTTATTTTCAACTAATTGCGTACGAATTTTAGGTCCTTGTAGATCTTGTAAAACGGTCAAATTAAGACCTAATTCATCACTAATTGAACGAATCGTTTGTAAGCGAGCTAAATGATCCGCATGTGTACCATGTGAAAAATTCAATCGAAAGATATTTACACCTGCTTCTGCTAATTGGATTAAAGATTCTCTGGATTCAGAGGCTGGGCCTACTGTGGCAACAATTTTTGTTTTGCGTTGATACGACATAGATTAATTTAGTCAATTTACTCTGCAATTTACATTTTACTCAGCAAAAAATGGAATTAAATCAAGGTAATACACATGATATTTTGCAAAAAAATAAGAATAAGAACGCAATGCAGAACTAACGTTTAATTTTTTATCAGATTAATCCAAAATTAGAAATCACATAAAAAAAGGGAGCTATAAATAGCTCCCTTCATAAATTATGTCTTAGTTTTCCCAGAGATCATGCTCCATTTCTAACAACTTATACTCAAGAAGTTGAGACATCATCAAACCCTCTTTTTCTCCTCCATATAAATCCGTCAAGAATTTATTTTCCACATTACCTTTTTTGATAATACGCGCTTGAAACATGCGTAAATCAAAGGCATCAGCCATGTTTTTGTGTTGCATTTCATTTTCCGAATTGTACCAAATGCAATTTGGATTGCTGCGGAACAATTTATACAAATCTTTATAACGGAATGAAGCAATCGCTTTATCAAATCCAGCCTTTGTTTTGGACGCAGGAATAATTAACGTGATTGATTGAATATCAAAATATAAGCGTGAACGACGACGGTCAATAACGGCATCTTCCCGAATTTCTAAAATAGATAATTCCTTCGGAAAATAGTATGAAACAGCACCATCAGCAGGCTTTGCTTCAAATGCATCTTTCGCAGGTGCTGCAGAAGACTTTGTACTTCCACCCCAGCCATCATCCGTTCCTGTTGCTTTCGGTGTTGCACCTTCAGCTCCAAAACCAGCAGCTTTTTCAGCATCTGAAAGCGCAGCATCTTCTGACTGCTCCTCCATTTTCAAGTTTTCTTGGAATTGTTCGGCGGTCAATTTAGTAATTAAAGAATCATTCGTGTACGGTGTTAACACACCTGCCTTAACCCATTCCAACATAAATTTTGAAATCTCGTTGTTGACAGAGAAGAAAGGCTGGTTAATTTTTTCGTTCAAGTCCATCCGGCGCCACAAACGAGCCTTATAATGAATGCTGGATTCATCGATAGGACGAACTGAGTTTTGGTTGCCAGGAACAGGCTTTTCTTGCGCAAGCGACTGAAAAGAAAGACCTACACATACCCCAAACAATAAAAATTTCGATACTAATTTCATGTATTTCGTATTAATTCAACGGAATATTTTTCGCCATGGTAAATGGAATTGTTTCAACGGCACCCTTAAAGTTTTTACGCTGAACTCCTTTAATCTCTATGTAGTACCGGTCCCCTGCTTGCGCTTGCGCGGCTAATTTAGCAATTGAACCAGAACCTGGTAAAGTCACATCATCAATTTTCCGTTGGCCACGTGCTAACGCAACATATAGCTCAGAAACACGGAAATTGGCATCTTCAGGATTCGTCGACTTAAATGACTCATCAGCTAAAGCACGCGCATCGATGCTACGTAATCCAGAGGCACTTGCACCACGCTTTTCATCTAACTCGCCACCATTACCGAACACCTTAACTTCAGGTCTAGGTACTCGACGAACACGGAATGTTTCTTTACCTAATAAAGTACCACTGTTGGCAACATTCAAAGTAATAGTTGCAGCGCTAGGCACGATTGTTACTTTTCCACGCGTTTGGCCGGCGATAGCCTCGCCTCCATCTGCTGTAAATGATGGATTCCACAATGCACCAAGACCTGGACTAGCTACACTAAGACGGTTTGCACAGCCTAAGTAAAGCGCAGGTAATGTAGCTGTTTCAATATTGTAAGTTGGCTTTAATACAAAATACTCCTTTTGTATTGTTTCTGTTTTAGGACCTGCTGGGCTCATATAAGAAACAGATGCGGTGTACGTTTTTTTCGACATACCATTCGCATCATATCCGCCACCTGAAGTTTTAAATTTGATCTGACCACGACCATCTAAAACAGGGATGGACGCACCATTAAAACTCATTCGAGGAGTAAAGCCACTTGATGTAGCGGCGATAAATACCTCAGCTTGATAATCCATACCCGCTACAACCGTATTCGCATTGGCAGAAACCTGAGCAAATACCTTGTCAAATTTAATCTCTTTAGCGCCTACTTTTGCCGCTAGCTGAGCTAATACATCACTTTCATAACGTCTAATCTCCGCTTGTTTCTGACTTATCGTAGCCATGGCAGCAGGAACTGGTGTTTGTGCAAAATTCAATTCCGCGAAATCTTTATTAGCCTGATTAGGATCCTTACTCGCAATTGGATCTGATTTACCATCTGCCGCCAAACTTGGGAATTTAGTTCCTGGATCAGCCAGACCTTCTAACTTCTTAACATAGGCATCAAAAAGACCTACTAACTTGTAGGCTTCTCCTGATTTGTTGGCGCCAACCATCAAACTATAAACTTTTTCTTCTTCTTTCGGATTTTTGATATTACCCGTTTCAGGATCAATACCACCGCCAGTCTCTAAAACTTGTGACTTCAACGACTCCAAATGACCAACTAAAGCGTCGGCTTCTTTCTTAACTTCATTCGCACGCTTCAAAATATCTGCATAAGCAGCAGGGTTTGGCAAATCTTTGATTCGCTCCTCAATACCTTGAACCATTCCTTTATTCTTAGATGCTGCCGACTGATTAGCAACCTCAAGACTTGAATTTAGAAGTGTAAATTTTTGCAATAGTGCATCGCTCACTTGCAGGGCAAGAAGAGCTGTTAACACTAAATACATCATCCCGATCATTTTCTGCCGGGGTGTTTCTTTTAAACTAGCCATAGTATCTGATACGTGACAAAAACGTGATTACCCTTTCATTGCAGTTAACATACTTCCGTATACTTGATTCAAAGCTTGAATGTTAGCGTTTAACTTCGCTAATTCAGCTTGGAACAAAGCAGCGTCTTTCGAAGAAGCAGCAAGCTGCTCAGTCGTCGCTGTCACATTAGAATAATATCCGTTGATTGCTTTTAAATGCTTAGAAGATTCTTGAATTTCTGTTTCGTATACTGCATTTAATGCAGCTAATTGATCACCTGCTTTTGCATATTGTTGCGCATACTTGGCTGCTTCTGTAGATGAAATCGAAATTGAACCTAATGATGTAGTAGCATCTGCTACCGTCTTATTTAATGCCCCTAAAGACTGAGATGAAGTAGTCAGTGACTGAACAAATTCTTGAGTCGCACCTGTCGCTTTAGAAATTTCTTGTAAACTGTTCGCCGTTGCCGTTAATCCTTGAAGACTTTTCGTCAAATTAGCAACCACATCAGCACCTAAGCCTGGTTGGTTCGCTAAATCAGCCAGACCAGAACTTGTAGAACGAGATGCAGCAGGCTTGTCTCCCACTAATTCTGGATACACATTTTCCCAATTATATTCCTTCTCTGGTTTTGCTTTCAAATACAATACACCAAACAAGATAAAAATGGCTGCTTCGGTGAACATGCCTACCATCAGCATTTCGTTAGCACCTGTCCAGTGTACGATTTTAAATAATGCTCCGACAATTACGACTGCCGCACCGAAACTGGCTACGACGTTGATTGATTTTTCTAATCCCATTGAATTAATTAATTAAATGTGTTGTAAAATGAATGTTATTTAACTGCTGGACGTCCGAGGTAACGCATCATAGAGCGGAAACCAATATATGAACGTTTTTTATTTTGTAACTCATAGGCACGAGTACCTGTCTCCAAATAATAAGCGATATCTTTCCAAGATCCCCCACGTGTAACTTTTCTTGGTTCATCGGCATCTTTATTAACCGTATTCAAATCCCAAGTTACCGCAGAAGCATTGTCGGCATACGCATCTTCACACCACTCAGCCACATTACCAGCCATGTTGTACAAACCATAATCATTGGGTTCAAAGGCATTCGCTGGAGATGTATACGAATAACCATCTGCATCATAGTTTCCACGATGCGGTTTGAAATTTGCTTGTAAACAACCCACAGAGTTCGCAACATATGGATTCCCCCATGGATATTTAGTAGCTGCACGCCCCCCACGAGCCGCCCATTCCCACTCAGATTCAGATGGAAGTTCAAAACGTGGAAGTATATACTGACCTTGTTTCTTACGGTAGTCATTCATCATTTTTGAACGCCATAAACAGAAATATTTCGATGCGTCCCAGCTAACTCCTACAACAGGATAAAGATCAAAAGCAGGACTTGAGAAGTAATACTCGGTCATTGGATCACCATTGTGATACGTAAAATCACTATTCCAAACCGTTGTATCCGGATAATATTCTGAGAAAATCTTATCCTCACCTAAAACAGAAACAGAATCCTTCAGCAAGGCATTTGTAAACTGACGAAATTCGTGATTAGTGATTTCTGTATCGTCCATATAAAAGGCCGCAACAGTCACTCGCTTGTTGAAACTTATACCAGAGCGCGATGCATCTTCATCAGCCTGACCCATCATAAAACTACCTGATGGGACTAAAACCATGCCATAAGGCGTAGGTTGACTCCAGCCCTTACGTGAAGCTGCAACGATTTCTCCATTTTCAACTCCTGGAGCTTCTTTTGCTTGCTTACCAAAGCTCAATAAACCTTTTCCTTTTGAACCTCCTTTGGCGCTACTTAACGTTTTACCACCGGATTTGGAATTTTTCGGGCCACCACAACTGTAAACAGCCATAGCTAACGCAATAACAGATAAACTTAAGGCGAGTTGCTTACCAACTAATTTAAAATTCATATACACGAATTAATAGATCTTTGTACAAAACGATTTGAACTAACAATTTATTGTATGCCATATAAAAAGGCTACGGATTTAATTCAAATTCCTCAAAATTAAGGGATATTTCTGATAAAAAATACTGAAAGTCTGTTTTTTTTAAACGGATTAAAAGTGCCTAGTTTAACCGAAAACGAGGCGTTTTGACCGGTGCATTCACAGTCTTAAATGAAAAACTAGGCAGATTAAATCGACAAAATACTTCATGCGTTAACAAAGCCTTGACCGGCAAATTAACGGTCGTGTAATCTATGGCGTAACCAGCTTCAATACGTTGCTTCCAAACATTAGCCCCAATCATACCCACAATTGCATCATTTGATCTAAAACTACCACCAATCCACAGTGCGTTTTGATAGACAATACGTACACCAGGCTCCACAATAAGTGCATCTGAGATGGAACGAACGCGTAAAAATGGATTTAGTTCTATACTAGTTACGACAGGAATCGTATGCTCCGCATGTAAGGTGTATTCTTGGGCTTGGTGGTTGATGGAAGCACTCATGCCAACATGCAATTGCTTCCACTTAACCAGGGCTCCCCCACGATAAATAGGTTTTGCTTGACTTACTTGTTTATCCAAAAATTCAGCTAGGATGGGATCTCCTGAATCTCGCACACGAAATGCTGCACCATCCAAAGATTTCGTTTGTAGACCTATACCTGCTCCTACAGAAATTTGTGCTTCTCCTACAGGCAGATGATAAGCTAGTTGAAGATTTCCCAATTGCATACCTACACCAGAAGGAGTAAGATCAGACAAATAATTCAAGCCTATACCCAATCCAGTTGTGCCTACAGGCAAAGAAGCACTCAATAGTCGCGTGCCCAAACTACCGGCCCCATCTTGAGTTGTCTGATATCCAGTCCACTGATTACGTACGTGTAACTGTATGTATGTTCGATCACCTTCCCCCGAATAGGCAGGATTTAGATAGATGCGATTCTGAGTAAATAAACTTAGGTTGGGACCTAATTGACTAAACAATTGAATTTGAGGATTGAAACATATCCCTAAAATGACCCACAAAAAAAGACGTGTACAATTGCCCATGAATAAAATCAATCCTATTATAACTTGACAAATCTAAGGAAAAAAAAAGCTCCCGGTGGGAGCTTAACTGATTTATTTATTCACTTGTTTTATATAATGTTCAAGTGCTCCAGTCATGGAAGGGGCATTAGGCATCGGTGCCTGAATATCAATAATCAAACCTGCATCTGTTACTGCTTGTGCCG
>JAIXRT010000092.1 GCA_027485075.1 Cytophagaceae bacterium | reverse complement strand
AAATGGCGTGCGCGTAAACCCACATGCCACCCATTCAGAAACGTGGGAAAACCGATATCCGACCGATCATTTTCCGGTCAGCGCGGTTGTCGAATTGCCTTAATTCATCTTTGGAAATTGATGCCGTAAAAGTTAACTTGCCGTATGGAAAATTTTATCGTTTCAGCCAGAAAATATAGACCCACCCAGTTCGACTCGGTGGTTGGCCAAAGCCACATTACCACCACCCTTAAAAATGCCATCAAGTCCAATCATTTGGCGCAAGCATTTTTATTCTGTGGTCCACGTGGCGTAGGAAAAACAACCTGCGCGCGTATTTTGGCGAAAACGATAAATTGCGAAAACATCGGGGCAGATGGCGAGGCATGTGGAACGTGTCCTTCCTGTACCTCATTTCAAGAAAGTACCTCACTAACCATACATGAATTAGATGCTGCGTCGAATAACTCGGTGGAGGATATTCGTAACCTCATCGACCAAGTACGTTATCCTCCGCAACGTGGGCGCTATAAAATCTACATCATCGATGAGGTGCATATGTTGTCTTCCGCAGCATTTAATGCATTCTTAAAAACGTTAGAGGAACCTCCTTCCTACGCCATCTTTATTTTAGCAACGACGGAAAAACATAAGATTTTACCGACCATTTTATCCCGTTGTCAGATTTTTGATTTTAACCGGATTCAGTGGAAGGATATGGCGAGCCATTTAGCCTCCATTGCTACCAAAGAAAATATTCAAGCGGAACCAGCAGCATTGGAATTGATTTCCATTAAAGCAGATGGTGGTTTGCGTGATGCCTTGTCGATGTTCGACTTAAACGTCACATTTTCAACCGACAATACCCTCCGTCACAAGGATGTATTGGAAAATTTACACATTCTCGACAGCGACTACTACTTGCAAATTACGGATCACATGACCACACAAAATCATGTGGGCGCACTAGTTTTGCTCGATGAAATCATGCGGAAGGGATTTGATGGCCAACAATTCATTGCTGGATTTATGGAGCATTTGCGGAATTTACTTTTTGCCAAAGATCCCCAAACCCTAGCGTTGATGGAAATCAGCGACGAATCGAAAGCAAAATTTAAACAACAAGCAGAAAAGACTAGTACGTCCTTTTTGTTATCGGCCATGAATATTTGCTCCCAATGTGAGACCAATTACAAGTCGGCAAAAAACCCACGACTACATCTCGAACTTTGCCTACTGAAGATCAATTATTTGCCTTCGGTATTCCAACCTGCCACGGAGGGCGGTGATGGAAAAAAGGCTGAGCCCCAGGCGAAAGCCGCTGGGGCCAAAACTACCGAAACACAAGCCCCAATATCGCCTAAAACACCTGTTTTAGAGCCGACACCTCCTGCGGTCAACGAGGAGCCTGTGATGGAAAAAACCATTCCCGTAGCAATTCCAACACCGCAAGCGAAACCTAATCCGGTATCAGGATTACGCTCAGCTAAAAAAGTGGTCGATGCAAAAGAGACCGAGCAAACTGCCGAACAGGTGTTAGCTAACCTAAGTAAAGATCCTACACAATCGAAGGACTTTACCATCGAAGAACTAACGACGGTTTGGAACCAACTGGCTTCTGAATTCCAGTCAGCGAATTTGATCAATAAATATGTGATGATGAATCGGCCAATCGAACTGATCGGATCAATCATCCACATGAAGGTTGAGAATGAGGTACAAGTTCAGCAGTTTAATGAAAATGTACGCTTGGAGGTAGTAGGAAAAATCCGGGAGCGACTGCAAAATTATAGCATCGACATTGCCTTAGATGTGACAGCTACAGAAAAGAGCGACAAAAAAATGTTGTATACGCAGTCGGATAAGTATGAATTCTTGGCCAACAAATATCCGTTGCTGAGCGAAATGAAACAAAAACTCGGCCTAGATCACGAATATTAGTTTACCTGATTTGCCCGGTTCCTTTCACCACCCATTTTTCAGTAACCAATTTTTCCAAAGCAAACGGCCCACGGGCATGTAGTTTTTGAGTGGAAATACCTATTTCTGCACCTAAGTCAAAAACTCCACCATCTGTAAAGCGCGTCGAAGCGTTCCAATAAACGGCTGCTGCATCCACCGTTTGCAAAAACAATTCAGCTTCCGATTCATCCGAACTTACGATAGCTTCAGAATGTCGAGAAGAATACGTATCGATATGATTTAACGCTTCTGCAGTATCTTGAACTACTTTGATTGAACAGGCAAAATCGAGGAATTCACGCCCATAATCAGCTTCAACAGCATGCTCCAATGACGGGTACGGAACGGATTGCAAATAGCCAAAGGCGATATCATCCGCAAAAATCTTCACGCGATATTTCACCAGCTCAGACGCCAATAATGTCAAAAAATGCCTTGCAATTGCTTGATGAACAACAACCGTATCCAAGGAATTACATACAGAAGGACGGGTAACTTTGGCATTAACCACAATGCGCACGGCCATTTCCACATCAGCCGATTCCGCCACATAGGTATGACAGACCCCAGCGCCTGTTTCAATGGTAGGCACGAGCGACTCTTTGCGAACCCGCTGAATTAAGGCATCCGAACCGCGTGGTATAATAACGTCTACGTACTTCACAGCCGTAAGCAAAGTCGTGACATGCGCTCGATCAGTGGGCAACAACCGAACAACATCCGTTGGCAATCCCGCAGCTGTCAACGACGCATGAATCAATGAAACTAGTATAGAATTGGTATGCCATGCATCCGTCCCGCCACGTAATACAGCTGCGTTACCGGAGCGAATACACAAGGCAGCCACGTCAATTGTTACGTTAGGACGGGATTCATAAATTACGCCAACAACCCCTAAAGGGACTGATTTTTTTTCAAGGTGAAGTCCATTCGCTAAGATTTTCTCAAGCAAAATTTGCTCGGAGGGATTTGGCAATTTGGCAACATCGTGTAAGCTGGCAGCTAAATCTAAGATCCGTTTTTCCGTTAAAAGCAAACGATCGCGCATGGGATTTTGCGGATCGTACGCAGCCAAATCTTTTTCATTCGCCGAAATAATCGAAGCAACATTGGACTCAAGCCGAGCAGCTAAATCGGCGAGGACGGCAAGCTTAACTGCATCGGCCGATAAGGCTAATGCGGAAGCAGATTTTCGCGTGGCGGCTAATAAAGGAGTGATATCAGTTAGGTGTGTCGACATATCTTT
>JAIXRT010000233.1 GCA_027485075.1 Cytophagaceae bacterium | reverse complement strand
GCTAGAATCCGTCATGCGAGTTAATCAAAAACCAGTGGCTTGGATTCATACGGCTTCGATGGGGGAGTTTGAGCAAGGCCGACCGATCATCGAGGCATTCAAAAATCAATATCCAGGTTATTTTATTTTAGTCACTTTTTATTCGCCATCCGGATATGAAGTTCGAAAAAACACACCAGGCATTGATTTTATCAGTTATTTGCCCTTCGATGGTCACTATGCTAGTGCTCGATTTTTAGATTTAGTTAAGCCAAAAATTGCCTTGTTTGTAAAGTATGAGTTTTGGTATTTTTACCTAAATGGACTGCGTGATCGAGGGATTCAGACGCTATTGGTCTCCGGAATTTTCCGACCAAATCATGTCTTTTTTAAATGGTATGGAGGATTTTTCAGATCGATGTTGGCCTCCTTTAATCACCTTTTTGTTCAAAATACAGAGTCAAAAGAATTGCTTGAATCAATTGGTATTCATACAGTGACTGTTGCGGGAGATACACGTTTTGATCGCGTTTTAGCCAATGCTCGTAATTCAGAGGCTTGGGATTTATTGACTCATTTTGTTGATAATCAGGCATTTATTGTAGTTGGGTCTGCCTGGCAGGCGGATATGGACTGTATTATTCCGCTGATTAAGTCACACGCATTTCCAGTCAAATGGGTCATCGTTCCCCATGAAATCCATGCTGCAGAATTACAAGCTTGGAAGAATCAAATGGGTGTGCCTGTCATGTTTTCAACGGGTGAATTGGTTGAAGATGCGGAAGTTTTAATTGTAGATGAGGTAGGCCGACTGGCCAACATGTATCGTGGAGCTACATTTGCCTACATTGGTGGGGCATTTGGAGCAGGTCTACACAATACGTTGGAGGCTGCGGTGTATGGGCCAACGGTCTTTTTTGGTAATAAAAATTACCAAAAATTCCATGAGGCTGTTGATTTAGTATCGCTAGGATTAGCATTTCCGATTGCGGATGCTGCTTCTTTAGAAAAGGAAATGCGTGCAATTTTTGAGGATGATGACCTATTAGTGAATAAACAAGTGATGTCACGAAATTATGTTGCGTTGCAGGCTGGGGCAACAAATCGAATCATGGCGTATATTGAACAATCAAACAAAACTTATGTCACTCAATAAAGGCTTAATCATGCGGTCAACAGGTTCTTGGTACGAGATTCGTTCGGAATCCGGTCAGGTTTTTGCGGGTCGCTTAAAAGGTAAGTTCAAGTTGAAGGGCCCCACGACCTCTAATCCGATTGCCGTGGGCGATTGGGTGATGTATTCCATGGAAGATGAGGTGCACCAAACTGTTTTGATTGAAGAAATTTTACCGCGCACCAACTACCTAATTCGAAAGTCGGTGCATAAAACTGCGCAAGGACAGATGCTGGCGGCGAATGTCGACCAAGCAATTTTTGTTATGACACTAAAATCTCCGAAAACATCTTTGGGGTTTTTAGACCGGTTTTTGGTTACTGCTGAGGCATTTCGCATTCCAGTTCATATTGTATTCAACAAAATGGATTTGTTGGATGAGGAGGAGCAAGATCAGGTTTTTGAATATGCAGCGCTATATCAGGAATTAGGCTATGGTATTTTGTTTACATCGATTCCTAGAAATCAGGGCGTAGATGAATTTAAGGATATGTTTCAAGGAAAAGTCTCCTTAATTGCGGGACATTCCGGTGTAGGAAAATCAAGTTTACTAAATCTGGTGGCTCCTCATTTACAAATTAAGACCAAAGAAATTTCGGATTTTGCGCAAAAAGGTGTTCATACAACCACCTATTCCACGATGTGGGAATTGAGTTCAAATACCTATTTGATTGATAGTCCTGGGATCAATGAAATGGGAATTCATGAGATTGAAAAAGATGAATTGGCCCATTACTTTCCGGAGATGCGAGCCTTATTAGGAGCGTGTAAATTTAATAATTGCGTTCATATATCAGAGCCAGCTTGTGCTGTAATTAAGGCCGTTGAATCTGGTGAAATTGCACCCAGTCGCTATTTGAGTTATTTAAGTATTTTCGAAAATGAAGACAACAGACGGTAATTTATGGGGTGTTGATTTGGGGGGAACTAAGATTGAATGTGCGGTTTTAGATCGACAGGATCCTACGCGTGTGATCATACGCAAACGAATTGACACTGAAGCTTCGAAAGGCTATACGCATATTCTACATCAAGTAAAACGCTTGGTGGACGAGGTAGCCAAAGAACTGCATGAGCTTCCCGTTCAAGTGGGCTTTGCCACCCCCGGTGTATTAGATCCGCGTACCCAAACCATGAAAAATTGCAATACAGTCTGTATGAATGGCCAAGCCATGGCTTCGGATTTAGCGGATGTTTTGGGTTGTGAAGTGTCGCTTGCCAATGATGCGAATTGCTTTGCATTAGCAGAAACTCATTTAGGTGCTGTTTTGGACGTCCACCCCGGAGCAGAGATTGTCTTTGGTGTCATTATGGGTACGGGCGTTGGGGGAGGATTAGTGGCACATGGTAAAGTGGTGAAAGGTGTCCACGGAATCGGAGGAGAATGGGGACATAATATTTTAGAAGAAGGCGGCGATCCGTGTTACTGTGGAAAAGCAGGATGTGTTGAACATGTGATTTCTGGACCTGCTTTGGAGTTATTTTATGAACGTCAGTCGGGTCAAAAGATGCGCATGCCACAAATTATGGAAGCTTATTTTGCCGGGAATAATGCGCACGCTACTGCCACCGTGGAGCGTTTGTTGGAGAATTTCGGTCGGGCCATCTCAACCCTGATCAACGTCCTTGATCCAGATGTCATCGTCATCGGTGGGGGCGTAGGAAATATCGATTTGCTGTATTCGGAAGGCTATAACCGAATTAGGAAATACATCTTCAATTCAGGTGAAGTCAATACGCCGATTGTAAAACCCAAATTAGGCGATAGTGCTGGGGTTTTTGGTGCTGCTATGTTGTTCGCCTAAACTTTTAGGAACCACTTACGTTTATAGCAAACGTAACAAATGGACCAACAAACAAGTACAAAGCTGATGGCATAGGCCAGCGAGCCATTGTATTTACCAAAGATAGGTTCAAAAATATGCCAGTATAGCCAATTGCTCAATGAAGTGGTGCCTGACCCTTCTGCTATT
>JAIXRT010000014.1 GCA_027485075.1 Cytophagaceae bacterium | reverse complement strand
TTGGGTTTGGTCGCCAAATACGTCTTCGTTTTATTCGGTGGGAGGCTTGCCGGTGGTGAATGTGGGGCCTGTGGATGTAAATAGTACGGTAAAAGGTTATATGGAAGTGATTAAGAAGCCGAGTAAAGAGGAGTTCTATGGTTATTGGGAATTGTCGGAGGACCTTTGGTATTATTTTGCCTATTTTAATGGCGAATTAGGTGTTTATTCGTCGGATAATGCCTTTCTTGCGGCGATTCGCGAGGCGGTGAAGGGAGATAAAAAGGGAAAATTGGCGGTTGTAGAAGCCGCTGCGGATGAAAAAGATGCATTTTTGAAGCGGTTTTTAAGTTATTATCGTGGGGTGTCACCTACTAAAAAAGCGGCACCAGTGAAGAAGCCGGCACCAGCCAAGCCGGCAGTAAAAAAGGGAGGATTTTAAAATGGAAACGAAATTAGGTAAGCTGTTTAGATTCATGGATACGTTGGGTTTGGGGGAAAGAGATCCCTTTGGTAATCCCATCTTGTTTAAGCGAATTATCGTGATGATTCTTGGCTTTATTTCATACAATCGATTGAATGTTTACAATAAAACAAAGGTTACGGGGACAGAATATTTAGACGATTTACCGATGAACGGCGTCTTGTTTTTACCGAACCATCAAACGTATTTTATGGACGTGGTGTGTTTATATCACATCTTTTTTTCGGTCAAATGGGGCTTTCGGAATTCTTTGAATTACCCGATTTATTTGTTGGCCCCGCGTTCCAATTTATTCTATGTGGCGGCGTCTGAGACCATGAAAAATGATGGTTTATTACCTCGGGTATTGGCATTTGCTGGGGCGATTTTAGTGAATCGTTCGTGGCGTGCGGAGGGTAAAGATGTGAAGCGTGAAGTGGATTTAGCGGCTGTGGAGAAGATTGGAAAAGGCTTGAAGTTTGGTTGGGTCGTGAGTTTTCCACAAGGTACGACACGTGCGCTTGCGCCTTTGCGGAAGGGAACGGCGCACTTGATTAAAGGAGAAAATCCGATTGTGGTGCCGGTGCGTATCAATGGATTTCGCCGTGCATTTGATAAGAAAGGCTTGTTGATGCGCAAGCGAAATACAACGTTGACTGTTGAATTCCGTGAACCCATTCGCTTTGATGCGTCAGCGACGCCAGAGGAAATTTTGGAGCGTTTGCGTGTTGAAATTGGATTGGAAGCGGAGGCATGTTAACGAAGACCAAAGGCTTGGTGATTTCGAATATGCGTTACCGCGAATCATCGTTGCTGGTCACGATTTATACGGCTGAATGCGGGATTACCACCTACATTGAAAATGGGGTGCGATCCGTGAAGGCGAAGCATAAAATGGCTCTTTTCCAGCCATTGACCTTGTTGGACCTCGAGGTTTTTCACAAGCCAGGCAAGGGAATTCATCGTATTTCTTCTGCCAAATGCTATTTCCCCTACCGAAAAATCCCCTTTGACATTGCCTATTCAAGCATTGCCTTGTTTTTGAGTGAGGTCTTGTCGAAAGTGTTGAAGGAGGAGGAGGCGAATCCAGTGTTGTTTGAATTTTTAGAATCTTCGTTTCAATTTTTGGATCAGGCTCCTGGACATACGGAAAATTTTCACTTGCAATTCTTGTGGAATTTGACCGAGTTTCTAGGCTTTTACCCGGGTTTGGTGTCTGAATTTTTGGAGCAATTGCGTGCGGCTGGTGTTCTGGGTTTGGCTGAGATTGATGTGGAGGCTTTAAGTGCGCTTTTTCATGCTGAATATGGGCAAGAGGTGCTTATGAAGCGGGGTCAAAGGCAAGCGGTATTAGCGGCATTAATTTATTATTATCAATTGCACATGGAGTCGTTTGGCGATTTACGGTCATTGCAAATATTACAGGAGGTATTGTCATGAGTCGATTGTTGCGTTATCAGATTGAAGGGGAAGATCGCTTTTTGTCGATCTCGCTGGAGTTTACGCCACAACGCGTGGGACCACAGGAAATTCATTTGCCTATTTGGCGGCCGGGGCGGTATCAGGCACAATATTTTGCTAAAAATATAGCGACGATTCAGACCTCGAGAGGTTCGATTGTTAAGTCGGGTTTATCTACGTGGACGTTGGATGTGGATTCCTTGGAGCCTGTCGTTTTAACATACCGTTATTTTGCGGATCAGCCGGATGCGGGCGGTTGTGTTTCGCAGGCTGATTTCTTATACGTCAATTTTATTGCGTGTTTGGTTTTTCCGCATCGGGGTGAAAATAGACCTTGTGAGGTCAATATCAAGCTGCCGGGTAATCACAAAACGGCCTGTTCGTTAACTATGGACGGGTCTACTTGGCGTGCGAAATCGTATCGCGAATTGGTTGATTCTCCATTCATTTCAGGTCCAGAAATATTTGCTCACAGTTGGAAATCACATGGGGTGCGGTTTTTTGTGCAGGGCGTCGGGCCTAAGCACCATTTTTCACCACGTTTATTGCAGGCCTACGCGCGTTTTGTGGATTACCAGATTGCGTACATGGAGGGATTTCCGGGCAAGAAATATCATTTTTTACATTGGATTTGCCCGAAGCCATTTTACCATGGGGTGGAGCATACGGCATCTACCATGATGGTGATGGGGCCGGAGGATCGAGATTCGTATGACGATTTGATTGGTTTGGCTTCGCATGAATTATTTCATGTGTGGAATGTGGCGACGATCCGACCGAAGGAATTATTGCCGTATGATTACACGAGGCAAGTGATTTTCGATACGGGCTGGGTGATCGAGGGGATTACAACGTATTTGGGAGATTGGTTTTTGTGGGCATCGGGTGTGGTGACTGCCGATGAATATGTGGGGATGTTGCTCGGGAATTTGAAATTACATTTTGAACGGGATGGCGAGTCCAAGCAATCGTTGGTCGAAAGTTCGATTGACTTATGGTTGGATGGCTACGGCCAGGCCTTACCGGGGAAACGGGTATCCATTTATTTCAAGGGAGCACTGGTGGCGTTGGCCTTGGATTTGATGATTCGCCAAAAATTCAATCACCAGCGATCCTTGCGCGATGTGCTGCTAGCCATGAAGTCGGAATTCAAGAAAGGATACACGCGCACCGATTTTTATGCGTTGGTAGAAAAAGTATACGAAGCATCGTTAAGTGATTTTTGGCGAATCTGGGTGGAAGGCAATGAACCATTAGCTAAACGAATAGGCGACTTGATGTCATTTGTAGGCTTGGAATTTGAAGAATCTCCGATGTGTTTAGAGATTAAAAATTCGGCTTCATTAGCTGCATTCCAGGTTGCAAACAGTCGAAATCGGCATATTTAGGGCGAAATAGGAACTAATTTGGCTAAATTGTATGAACGGTATAGCCTATATGTTTTTGATATTTACTCTCATGAAAGAATATTCGATGCGGATTCGCAAATTTCGCCAGTTACAAGACCTTAGTCAAGAATTTATGGCGATGCAGATGGGCATTACGATGTCAGCCTATTCCAAAATCGAACGGGGTAAAACGGAGTTAACGCTCTATCGTTTGGGCCAAATTGCCACGGTGCTTCAGGTAGACCTAATTGATTTTCTAAGAGACGAAACGGTCGCGCAAGTCGCCGAGGCTGCCATCCCAGCTTATGGTTTTGTGACGCGAGGGGAATTTGCCGAACAGGCCGCTGCGCTCCATGAAGTACAGTTGAAATTAAGCGAAATCCTGTCCAAACTGCCGCAATAAATTCCTACCTTTGTCGCTTAAATTCATCGTTATGCTACAAAGGCCCCGTAGAAATCGTCAAAGTGCTGTCATTCGTGATATGGTTGAGGAGACTCGCCTGTCGGTGAAGGACATGTTATTCCCGCTATTTGTTCAGGCTGGTTCAGGAATCCAAACGGAAATTTCCTCCATGCCGGGCATCTTTCGTTATTCGACGGACTTATTGTTGAAGGAAATCGATGCATGTGTCTCCTTAGGCATTCGTTCATTCGCCTTATTTCCACAAGTAGAGGAGTCGTTAAAGGACTCAATCGCCTCGGAAAGTCACCGAAAAGGCTCATTATATTTAGACGCGATTCATGCGGTTTCGAGCCGTTTCCCAGAAATATCTTTATTGACCGATGTGGCTATGGACCCATATAGTTCGGATGGGCATGACGGAATCGTGCAAGATGGTCAAATCTTAAATGATGAAACGTTACCAGTTTTAGCCAAAATGGCCATTGCGCAAGCTCAAGCAGGCTCTCGTTTAATCGGCCCATCAGATATGATGGATGGTCGGGTGGGTTATTTGCGCGAAGCCTTAGATGGGGCCGGATT
>JAIXRT010000130.1 GCA_027485075.1 Cytophagaceae bacterium | reverse complement strand
GATGGTATTCCTAACAGATTAGATTTAGATTCTGACGGGGATAACTGTCCTGATGCACGCGAAGCGGGAGTTACAGGCACATTAATTTCGGGATCTGTCGTTAATCGAGTGAATGGAAATAATGTAACGAATTCTGTAGCTAGCGCTGTCGTGTCTGCTACCTATGGAGACAATGGTTTTGCGAATTCGATAGAGACGGCTACTGAAAGCGGTTTGTATTCAGGAGCCTATACATACATTTTTGCAACAGATGTAAATGTAAGCGCTTGTAGAGATACGGATACGGACGGTGTAGCAGACATAGTTGACATAGATGATGACAATGATGGTATTTTAGATAGTATTGAGTGTCCATTAACTAATATACTAGTCAATGGCGAGTTTACAGGTAACACGAATGGTTGGACAGGAAGTGCAAACTGGGCGTATAATGTTGGTGGTTTTGTTTGGAACTCTACAGACAATGCCACCAATAACGTAATTTCTCAAAATTTTGCTAGACCAACATTCAATCCTGAGTCAAGCCATGTTGATATTGCTTTTGATGTAAATACGAATGGAACAGGTTATTTAATTACAAGCACTGGTACGGCAACCATGGATGTGGTATTAAATAATACAATCTATGCAACGTTAACAAATCCAAGTGGGGGAACGACAGCAAGTGTTGTAGCAAGAAATGGGGCAGCGGTTAATGTGTCAAGTATTAATATCGTAAATACAAATGTCCCTTCTACTAGAATTATAGTTTCTGTACCTAGAACGCTATTTAATACGACTAATACCCTTGGGTTTAGCTTTTCGGCCACTACAGATGATTTTGGTATAGACAATGTATTTATTGGAACACAAATTAATTCATGTGATACCGATAGTGATGGCAGGATAAATAGCAAGGATTTAGATTCAGATGGGGATGGTTGTTTTGACGCAGTGGAGGCGGGAACAACTTATGTTTCAAATGCAGTAGCTTCTTCCGCTAAACTAACAACGAATGTTATTCCAGGAAACTATGGCACAAATGGTTTCGCGGACGGCTTAGAAACCACTACGGATGCTGGAATTTACAACGGTACGTACACCTATAGTTTCGCGCTAGATGCGAATGGCAAAGCTTGTTTAGATACTGATTCTGACGGGGTAGCAGATGTCTATGATTTAGATGATGATAATGACGGAGTCTTAGATACCGTGGAATGTCCTTTGACTAATATTTTAGTGAATGGTTCTTTCACCGGAGGTACCACGGGATGGACAGCAAATGCAAATTGGGCGTATAATGTAGGTGGATTTGTTTGGAATGCAGCTGACAATGTTTCAAATAATGTCATCTCTCAAACGTTTGCTCGACCTGTTTTCGATGCAGAGTCTAACATGCAAGACATCTCATTTGATTTTAATACCAATGGTTTCGGTTGGTTAGTAACAAGTGCCGGAACGGCCACATTAGACGTAAGCATAAATAATGTTGTTTATGCCACTTTATCAAATCCAAGCGGCGGAACAACGGCATCTATTGTAGGAAGAAATGGGGCAACCGTAAACAGATCAAGTGCAAATATCGTAACGGATAATATTCCTACTACTCGAATTGTATTTAGAGTACCCAACACTATTTTCACTAATTCAAATACGATTGCGTTTAGCTTTTCTGCTACCAATGATGACATCGGAATTGATAATGTGTTTGTTGGAACTAGAACCAATACCTGCGACACTGATGCTGATGGAATTGTAAATAGTAAAGATTTAGACTCTGATGGAGATGGTTGTTTTGACGCTGTTGAGGCAAAAACGGTCACCTCATTAACGCAATCTACCATTGCCGCGCCTTATGGCAATAATGGATTTGCCAATTCGCTTGAAACGAGTTCAGAAAGCGGGCTCTATGCGCGAACTTATGAATACGCGCGCGCTATCGATGCGACTAGTAAGGCATGTTTAGATTCGGATTTTGATGGGGTGGCAGACATTGATGATGTGGATGATGATAATGATGGGATTCTGGATACGACAGAATGTCCAACAGCTCCCTTAAATACAAATGAAAGTAACGGTACCTTTGGAACTGCTGCGGCACCTAGAAACGTATCCAATACAAATGTTACAGGGGGCTATGTTTATGCAAGCAGCAATACGGCAGGGGCTCAATATGCTGTAATTAATCAAAGCACACCCTATCACCCTTCTGCTAGTTTCTGGCGCTATGTAGGTAAAACAACGGGGGCGGCTAATGATGCTTATTTGGCCGTAAACGGTAGCACCACGGTGGGTATATTTTATGCCGAGACTGTTAACCTACAAGCAACCGTAAAATACCGAATTTCGTTTTGGCATCAAGCAGCCTCCACAGCGAATGATTATGCCCTGGCTGCCGAATTAGTCAGTAGTTCTAATGCCGTGTTAGCCACAGCCTCAACCGGTCCTCAAAATTCCTTGGGATGGAAACTGACGACCATTGAATATACGAGCCCTATCAATCAAACGGTTAGCTTCCGTCTTAAAAATACCTCAGTCAATTTGAATGGAAATGATTTTTCGATTGATGATATTTCCATTACACCTGTCGGCTGTCCTGACACCGACAGCGACGGAATCCCTAACCACCTAGATCTCGATTCAGATGGCGATGGCTGTGCGGATGCCAACGAAGCCTATGGGACTTCAACCGCCTCAGGTACCGATGGAAATGGCTATTTCGGGAATGGGAATCCACCAGCTGTAGATGGAACTGGTAGGGTGACCGGTGCGAATTATACGAGCACAAATGCCAATGTATTATCTGTTGGCCGTGCGTCAGTCATTAGCGTACAACCAATCAGCGTCACCACCACACCTGGTGCCGTAAATCTTAGATTTGTAGCTACGGTGACCGTAGGATCAGGAACGACGAGTTACCAATGGCAGCTAAGTACAAATGGGGGTGGAACTTGGTCGAATATCACCAACAACGCGACTTATTCAGGCGCCACGACCGCCACACTTACCTTAAGTGTCGCGACCATTTTGATGAAGGATTATCAGTATCGATTAAACATCGTGCAGTCCGACTATGTCTGCGGAAATGTGACTTCAGCCGCTGCGAGTCTGATCATGAACAACACGCCTACAATCACGGATGATATCGCGACAACCACGGAAGACACACCGATTAACGGATCCGTATTGACAAACGATACAGGTTCCGGCGGTTCTGCACTGACCGTCAATACGTTTAAAGTTGGGGGCGTTGACTATCCAGCCGGCACAACCGCCACCATTTCCGGCGTAGGTACAATCGTCATCCGTGCGAATGGAACATATACATTTACCCCAGTGGCCAATTATTTTGGTAGTGTGCCAGCCATCAGTTATACGGCTACAGATGGGAATAATGGGTCGGATTCGGGAGATTTGGCGATTACAGTTACAGGCGTAAATGATGCACCTGTCGTGGTGAATGAAACCATTTCGATTAACCAAGGTAGCACAGCCACCGGAAGTGTCTTATCAAACGATAACGACCCAGATGGAAATACACTCAGCATTATCCAATTTACCGTGTCCGGGGTGACTTACAACCCAGGTGACTTGGTGACTATTCCAGGTAAAGGAACTATTGTCGTAAACGCAAACGGAACTTATACCTTTACCCCAATTACCAGCTATTCAGGTTCCGTTCCGGTTATTGGCTACACCGTTAGTGATGGTAACGGATCATCGATAAATGGAACAATGACGATTTCGGTGGCTGATGTGAATGAAGCGCCGCTGGCCGCTGATGATATTGTCACGACCCAACAAGACGCTCCGATTTCAGGTAACGTATTGACCAATGACTCAGATCCTGAAAATAATACCCTCAGCGTTGTAAAATACACCATTTCCGGGGTTGACTACCCTGCTGGAACGTCGCACTTGATTCCAAGTGTGGGGACGATTGTGGTGAATGCCAATGGTACATTTACGTTCACGCCAGTGAGTGGATATTTCGGCGCGGTGCCGGATGTGATCTATACTGTTACCGATGGAACGCTGACAGATACGGGTTTAATTGACATCAACGTCACCCCGATTCCAAATGAAAATCCAGTAGCCGTGGACGATGTCAAAACGACCAACGAAGACACTCCGGCAACAGGTAGTGTCTTGACCAATGACACGGATGCGGACACACCTTTGGCGAATCTACTTGTCACCCAATTTAGCTTTGTTGTGGGTGGAACTACATTTACTTATCCTGCAGGAGCCGCAGCACAAACGATTTCGGGCGTTGGGACTATCAGCTTAAACGCAGATGGTACATATACGTTCACGCCAATCGCAAATTATGCGGGTGCAGTTCCTGTCATTACGTACACCATTTCAGATGGCGAAGGCGGATTAGATACGGGGACATTGGCCATAACAATAACCCCTGTAAACGATCCTCCAGCCGCGGTCAATGACGCGATTTCAGGTCCAGAAGATGCACCTGTAACAGGCAATGTCTTGACCAATGATAGCGATGTAGAAGGAAGCACACTTAGCGTTACGCAATTTGTAGTTTCAGGCGTTTCGGGCACATTTACAGCCGGGAGTACCGCCGCTATTCCAGGAAAAGGAACCTTGCGAATTAATGCGAACGGAACATTTACGTTCACGCCGGATGCCAATTATACGGGAGCCGTTCCGGTTGCCACCTATACCGTTTCGGATGGTACAAGTACGACCACAGCTGATTTGGCCATCACGATCACCGCAGTGAATGATGCGCCGGTCGCAGTAAACGATACGGATACCACACCGGAATTCACTGCGAAAAACGGAAGCGTTTTAGGTAACGATACCGATCCAGATGGTGATGCATTAACCATAACGCAATTCACAGTAAACGGAGTTAGTTATGCCGCTAGTACAACCGCGCAAACTATTCCGGGCGTGGGAACCATCATTCTTCGAACAGACGGAACCTATACTTTTTCGCCGATCGACAATTATGTAGGTACTGCTCCACCGATTACCTACACCGCCAAAGACCCAAGCGGCCTAACCACCACAGCCACATTGACCATTTCGGTGACGAATGTCAACGATGCGCCGGAAGCAGCGAATGATGAGATCACACTTGGCCCAAATATTCCAAGTCTTTCGGGTAATTTAAAGCTAAACGACACGGATGTCGATGGTGACCCACTCAGCGTTTCCGCTTTCACCATTGCAGGTCAATCAGGACCTTTTGTGATTGGAACACCTTATACCATTGCGAATACGGGAACCTATACGATCAACGCGGATGGTACATTTACGTTTGCACGAATTGGCAATTTTCAAGGTACTGCACCAATTGTCACGTATACCATTAGTGACGGAAATGGTGGAACGGATACGGCCATTTTAACGATTTATGTAGAGCCAAATGACCAACCGCCAGTTGCCAATAATGATACGGGTACCGCCAACGAAGACAATCCTGTTACGGGAAATGTATTATCAAATGATACTGATCCAGATGTTAACGACGTATTGAGCTTAACTCAATTCACGGTAGGTGGTGTAACCTATCCGGCTGGGACAACGGCTACGATTCCGAATGTAGGAACAATTGTGGTCAACTCGAACGGAACCTATACCTTCACGCCTTTGGCCAATTACAACGGAACCGTTCCAGCCATAACATATTTAATAACTGATAGCGCGGGGGCAACGGCTACGGGTCAACTTAGCATTACGATTACTGCGGTGAACGATGCACCGTTGGCCGTCAACGATGTGAAGTCGGGGGCGGAGGATGCCAATATCACAGGTAATGTGATTACCAATGATACCGATCCGGAAGGTACCACGTTAAGCATTTCGCAATTCACGGTTACAGGGCTTAGCGGAACCTTCAATGCAGGCCAAACAGCTACAATTTCAGGGGTGGGTACCCTTGTCATTAATACCGACGGAACGTACACATTTACACCAGTTGCCAATTATAACGGAACCGTTCCGGGAGTAACGTATACCCTGAGCGATGGATCTGCAACAAGTACCGCTACACTCAGCTTGAGTATTACTCCCGTTAATGATACGCCTGTTGCGAGCGACGACACTGATACTACGCCACAAGGCACCGCTAAATCGGGCGACATCCTGACGGGTGCAGATACGGATGTCGACGGAAATACGTTGACCTTAACACAATTTAGCATCAACGGCACCACATATCCAGCCGGAACAACAGCTACTATTCCGGGGGTAGGAACGCTTGTTATAAATACGGATGGAGCCTATACATTCACGCCGATTGCGAGCTATGTGGGCACGGTGCCAACCGTAACGTATACAGTTTCGGATGGCAATGGAGCTACCGACACCGGAACCTTCATCATGACGGTGACAGATGTGAACGAAGCGCCGGTTGCGACAGACGACTTGAATACCATTTCGAAAAATGCAGTTGCCTCAGGGAACGTAATCACGAACGATTCCGATCCTGAAAATAATACGTTAAGCATCACGAATTTCACGGTGAACGGCACTACGTATCCGGCGGGATCGACTGTGCGGACGATTGCTAATGTGGGGACAATTGTGGTCAATACGAACGGTACGTATACATTTACGCCGTTGGCCACATATTCCGGTTCTGTGCCAGCCATCGACTATACAGTTAGTGATGGATCATTAACTGATATTGGCCAATTGCGCATTACCGTAGAACCGGGCAACGCAAATCCTATCGCAGGTGATGACGCGGTGACCTTG
>JAIXRT010000237.1 GCA_027485075.1 Cytophagaceae bacterium | reverse complement strand
TCGCCAAACGGTATTTTCCACAAGTATTTACCCGTATTCATATCGATAGCCTGCAAGGTTCCCCAGGGTGGGCTGATGGCAGGAAGCCCCTGACTATCCAAAAACTTATTATATCCCGTCATTCGGTATGGCATTTCGGCTGTTTTTCCTTCCGTAGAAACGACCTCTTTAGGCGTTTCCCCCGCTAAGAAATTAACCAATTCCTCTCGGGCGGCTTTGTCTATTTGTGGAAAACCAGGCATCATTCCTTTGCCCTGACTGATGATTTGACTCAAAAAAACCTTGTTTCTGCGTTTGAATACCTCCGTCAGATTTGGGTAGCCACTGGCAGGATTACCCTGTAATTTATCTCCGTGGCAAGAAGCACAATATTGGGTATACGTTTTTGAGGTGGTTGGGGAAGCTTGTTTGGTTGACACCATTGTCAGTACCCAGGGCATCTCATTGCTATTAATGTAGACAATACCTCGTTTGGGATCGGCTCCTGCACCGCCCCATTCAGCACCACCATCAAATCCAGGTAAAATTAAATTGCCTTGTAAGCTAGGTGCGGCATGCCAACCGGTTTCAATTTGTCCTAATTTTTGACGTAGCTCGGATTGATTTTTGGAATAAGGATTGATGTCTTTGGCTGTGATTTCGTCCGATTGCCTAGCGTAAGGTTTGGGTAGTGTAGGCATCGGTTGTGTTTTCCAGGCTTTTTCACCCACAAGGGTGGAACCTTTGACAGGTCGCTCGATGATGGGGAAAAGCGGTTTACCCGTCACGCGATCAAAGCAAAATACATAGCCTTGTTTTGTCACTTGGACAACGGCATCTACCGGTTTACCCCGATGCATCACGGTAATCAAATTGGGTGGTGCCGGCAAATCACGATCCCAAACATCATGATGTGTCGTTTGATAATGCCAAAGCCTTTTACCTGTTCGTGCATCCAAGGCCAATAGACAATTGGCAAATAAATTACTCCCTTTTCGATTCCCACCATAAAAATCAAATCCAGCGGATCCCGTAGGAACATACAGAATACCACGTTTTTCATCTACAGCCATACCAGCCCAATTGTTGGCGGCGCCGGTATACTCATTTTTGTAGGCATCTTTTGGGAAGGTCTCATACCCATATTCTCCTGGATAAGGTATCGTATGAAAGGTCCAAGCGACTTTTCCCGTGTAAATATCATACGCGCGAATATCACCAGGCGCAGCATCGGCTCCTTCGGATAAGCGGAGTGGCATGACAATTAAGTTTTCAAAAACGGTTCCTGGCGTGTTGGAAATAATGAATTTGTTTTGCGCAATGGCAGGCAAACCGGTATGTAAATCTACTTTTCCATGATCACCAAATGTGTCTATGGGTTTCCCGGTTTTGGCATCTAGGGCCCATAGATTGGGGCCAACGGTGTAGAGTATACGTCCTTTGGCATAACTGACGCCGCGCGAAGTACTTGCCCAGTTTTTTAAGGGATCCCCAAAACGCCAGATTTCTTTCCCCGTGGCTGCATCCAAGGCAAATGCCTGCACGGACGCGGAAACCCCATATAAAACTCCATCTACGATGATGGGATTCGCCTGCATTTGGCCTGAATCGGGTAACGCATAGGTCCATGCTACTTGCAGGTCTTGTACATTTTCAGGCGTGATTTGATTCAATGTGGAGTAATGATTCCGATCCGGACCACCTAAATAGGAGTCCCATTGCGTATAATCGGTATCTTTTAGCGTCCAGGCGATGAAGGTTAGGCCAATGGTTAATATGAGTAGTACACGTAGTTTCATAGGCTTACTGTCCTAGGGGTGCTAAGGACTGTTGTTTTAAATTTAGAAATAGATTTGTAGCTTGCTTTTAAATCTAAACCTTTGAAATTTATGAAAATTCTACTGCAGAAATGTCTTGTTCTTGCCTTTTTTATCTCGCCTCTTTGGTTAAACGCACAGATTTCAGTTCAGTCGATTCAGATTGAAAACCAACAAGCCCCTCAGGGAGTAGGTGTGTTGCACCCCCGATTTAGTTGGCAATTAAGTTCTCCCAATCGTAACGTTACCCAAAAATCGTATTCGATTCATGTGTTATCCGGTCGTAATACCTTGTGGAAATCAGGTAAAATTGATTCGGATCAATCGCTTTTTATACCGTATGCGGGGGAAGAGCTGAAATCAAATCAGGCGTATCAAGTGGCGGTTCAGGTTTGGGATAATCAAGGAAAAGCAAGTAAGGTGTTTTGGTCGGAATTTAAGACATCGTTGTTGCGTACGGCCGACTGGAAAGCGAAGTGGATTAGTTCAGGAATTGTATCAGATAGCGTAGATGGTCGCGTGCCGATTTTGGCAAAATCGTTTTTCGCTAAAAAAGATATTAAATCAGCCCGCTTATTTATTACCGCACGTGGATTGTATGATGCATCTATTAATGGCAAACGCGTAGGCGATGCGTACTTAAGTCCAGGCTGGACCAGTTACAATAAACATTTACAATTTCAGGTATATGATATTTCAGCTGAGGTAAAGAAAGGGTTAAACCAATTAGACGTTTTGATGGGGTCTGGATGGTTCCGTACCCGAATTGCTTGGGAGAATAACAAGAATTTTTACGGCGCTCAAACTGCGTTATTGAGCCAGTTGGAAATTACCTATGCGGATGGATCCACCGAATCTGTCATTTCAGATAATTCATGGAAGGCTAGTTTAAGTCATATTCTGACTTCTGAAATTTACGATGGCGAGAAGCAGGATACGCGTATTCGGCCAACAACCTGGTCGGCAGTGGTAGAAACAACCGCTTCGATGGATGTGCTACATGCACAAATTAATGAACCGATGCGCAAGCAAGAGCAGCTTAAAGTAGCTAAGGTCATGCGCACGAAATCAGGTAAAACGATTCTTGATTTTGGTCAAAATGTGGTGGGTTGGGTCAAAGTTTCTGTGAAAGGCAAGGCAGGTCAAGCTGTTAAATTGTACCATGTGGAAATGCTCGACAAAATGGGCGAACCCTATTTTGCTAATTTACGTTCAGCGAAAGCGCAGGCGGAATATATCCTCAATGGGGAACAACAAGTGTTAGAGCCACACTTTACATTCTTTGGGTTTCGCTATGTTCAAGTAGAAGGAATTGACGTACAAGCATCAGATTATCAGGCGATTGCATTGAATTCGGATATGAAGCCTACAGGTACGTTTGAGACGAGTAACGCATTGTTGAATCAATTGCAATCCAATATTCGTTGGGGCCAAAAAGGTAATTTCCTAGATGTTCCTACGGATTGTCCGCAGCGGGACGAGCGTTTGGGATGGACGGGTGATGCTGAGGTTTTCTCCCGCACGGCTGCATTTAACTTTAATGTGAATCAGTTTTTTGCCAAATGGTTGAAGGATGTTATTGCGGATCAATCACCGAATGGCGCCGTTCCGTTTGTGATTCCTGATGTATTGAATAAGACGAATATTGGACGTATGGCTAAGCAAGACGGGGCAGCCGGTTGGTCCGATGCGAGCATCATTATTCCGTACAATATCTATACAACGTATGGTGATAAGCAGGTATTGGAAAACCAATATGCAAGTATGAAAGCTTATTTGAATTATGTACGAGGAGCAGCAAAGAACGATTTGTGGAATACTGGTTTCCAGTTTGCGGATTGGTTATCGTATCGCGTGGATGATTCCAAAGGAATGATAGGACAGAAGTCGGCCGTGACCGACAACTACCTGGTAGCGCAATGTTTCTATGCTTACAATACGCAATTGATGATTAAAACAGCGCGTATTTTAGGTAAGATGGATGATTATAAAGAATGGGAGCGTTTATTGGAGCGCATTAAACTGCAGTTTCAAAAGGAGTTTATGACTGCCAATGGTCGCTTGATCTCGGAGACGCAGACAGCTTATATTTTGGCTTTACAATTTGACATGATTCCAGCATCCTTGCGTGAGGCGGCATTAGGTCGTTTGGTGGCGAATATTGAGAGTTATAATTATCATTTGACTACTGGATTTTTAGGTACGCCATTTCTGAATCCGGTCTTAACACGTTTTGGACGTAATGATGTGGCCTATAAATTATTATTGCAAGACACCTATCCATCGTGGTTATATCCGATTAAGGCGCATGGCGCAACGACGATTTGGGAGCGTTGGGATTCGATGAAACCGGATTCAACGTTTCAAGATCCAGGTATGACTTCATTTAATCATTATGCCTATGGAGCGATTGGCGATTGGATGTACCGGACAGTGGGAGGAATTGATACCGAGGAATTTGATGGGGCAGGCTATAAGCAAATTGTGATTAAGCCAGAATTAGGCGGTGGATTGAGTTTCGCAAAAACGAGTTTAGAAACACCTTATGGAAAAGTTTCTTCCGATTGGCGATTAGATTCAGGTGTATTTACGCTTACGGTAGAGATACCGGTCAATGCGTCAGCTACGGTCGAGTTGCCTCATGTAGGTTCGGGTCAAATGACACAAGATGGTGAAATGATTCCGGGTAATCGCATTCGAATTGGATCGGGTAAATATGTATTTACAGTTAAATAAGTAGAGTATGGGTTCTCTTTTAGGTTTATTTTTTCATTCGTTAGGGGGCTTTGCCTCGGGTTCATTTTATATTCCGTACCGGAAGATTCAGGTTTGGTCCTGGGAAAGTGCTTGGGTTGTTGGCGGCGTATTTTCCTGGTTGATTGTTCCTTTCCTGGCTGCATACCTAACGATTCCGGATTTCATGACTATTATCCAACAGGTTAATTCGGATGTATTTTTCTGGACGTTTACGTTTGGGGTGTTGTGGGGAATTGGGGGATTGACGTTTGGATTGGCTATGCGGTATTTGGGTATGTCTTTAGGTATGTCGATTGCTTTGAGTTTATGCAGTATTTTCGGTGCTTTGGTTCCTCCGATCTATCGGGAATTTGCGGGAGTGGAAGGCGATACAATTTCGCACATTATTGGAAGCACAGGTGGTCAGGTTGTTTTGTTGGGTATTTTAGTCTGTGTTTTCGGTATTTATCTATGCGGTAAAGCAGGGATGATGAAGGAAGGGGAGTTGTCGACCGAGCAAAAGCAGGAAACAATTAAGGAGTTTAGTTTAACCAAAGGTTTGGTCGTGGCCACGATTTCTGGTTTATGCAGCGCTTGTTTTAATTTCGGTATTGAGGCGGGCAAGGATATGGCGGGAGCAGCTGTTGCCAATGGTTGTGATCCTTTGTTCCAAAACAATGTCATTTTCATTGTGGTGCTTTGGGGTGGTTTCTTGACCAATTTCGTGTATTGCATGTATTTGAATTTCTCAAATAAGACCTTTGGCGATTACTTAGATATGCGCGCACCTTTGCGGATGAATTATATGTTTGCTGCAGTGGCGGGTACCACCTGGTTTTTGCAGTTCTTTTTCTATGGAATGGGTGAGAGTAAACTAGGTAATGGGGCGAGTTCTTGGATTTTGCACATGGCGACAATCATCATGACTTCTAATTTCTGGGGATTGTATTTCAAGGAATGGAAAGGTGTTTCGTCGAAAACATTACGGACAGTGATTGCAGGGATTGTCGTTATTTTGATTTCGGTAATTATTGTCGGGGTTGGTAATTCGATTGCCGACTAACCATGCGTGATTTGATTTATATTGATGAG
>JAIXRT010000100.1 GCA_027485075.1 Cytophagaceae bacterium | reverse complement strand
GGACGTTACAAGCGCTTCAAGGATATCGCAAAGGATTACGCTTTTTTACTTGGTATTAATGAGACGATCGCTGCGCAATAAGCATGCGGTCGTTGCCATGGAAATCTTTCAAAAGTTGAATGTTTTCAAATCCCTGCGCTTCCGCCAGTGAAACGTTTTGTGTACCAAAAGCTCGGTTGATTTCAAAGCAAAGGTATCCGCCAGGTTTCAGACGCTCCTGTGCCATTTCGCCAATAATCCGATAAAATTTCAAGGGGTCTTCATCGGGAACAAACAAGGCCACATGTGGTTCATGATCCAATACATGTGCTTCCATCTCGGCTTTTTCTGCATCTAGCACGTAGGGGGGATTCGAAACGATGATATCCCACATATTTGAATCTTTTACCCAGGCAAAAACATCTTGCTGCTTAAATGTGACATGCGCCCCTAAATGACTCGCATTTTCTTGTGCTTTCGTAATCGCTTCTGCAGCCACATCCCAACCGCTGACCTGAGATTGAGGTGCTTCTAAAGCAAGTGAAATCGCGATGCATCCGGAACCGGTACCTATATCTAGTATGTGCTTAGCCTCAGATCCTATTATTTTCAATACTTGACTCACTAATTCCTCTGTCTCTGGCCTAGGGATTAATGTCGCTGAATTCAGTGAAAATAATCGGTCGTAAAAATAGGCTTTCCCTGTCACGTATTGTAGGGGTACACCGGCGGCGAGTTGGGCCAAATCAGTTTTAAAATTGACCGGCTCCTCCACCGATTTTTCCAATAAAATATCCAGGGTATTCACGCCACATTTCATGTTCAGATACGCATGCGCAATGGCCTTGCCCTCCCTTTCGGGATAGATTGAGGCAATGGCTTGCTGTATTTGCTGAGATAATGCGTTTACTGATACAAGAAACATACAATAAATTTCGTTCCTCTAGGGGATTAAGCTTTGCCAATCCTGTAAGGTTTGGCAAAGCTACGGAACTCATAGCTGTTTGGCAACGTAAAAAAATATCCTATATTTGAATCGTAAAATCCAATTAACTATGAACTTAAATAGAAGAGAAGCCATCCAGCGGGTAGCCATCCTCATGGGAGGTATGATTTCCGCACCTGCCATGGCCGGCATTCAGGGACAAAAATCGCATCCCACCTTTGTGCAATTCTCAGCATCACAAGAATCATTGGTCGCTGAAATCGCTGATGTAATCATTCCAACAACCGATACACCCGGAGCCAAAGCGGCTGGTGTCGAAAAATTCGTTCTACGTGTCGTACAAGATTGTTACCCAGAGGCAAGTCAAAAAACATTTGCAGCAGGGTTGGCGAAGTTGGATGCCGACTGCCAAGCACGGTTCGGAAAAGGATTCGTAGAAGCAACCTTAACACAACGCAAAGATGCATTGACAACCTGTATGTTGGAATCCGATGCCGCACGTAAAAGTTCGAAGGGCCAGCCAACCTTCTTCTTCATGATGAAGGAATTGACTACTACTGGATATTTTACATCTGAAATCGGGGCAACCAAAGCATTGGATTACCTTTCGATTCCAGGCAAATTTGACGGCTGCATGCCATTATCTCCAACTCAAAAAACGTGGGCACTATGAATCTGAATATTGACGCAATCAAATCCATGACCTATGACGCCATCGTGGTGGGATCTGGAGTTTCCGGCGGTTATGCCGCTAAAGAATTAACTGAAAAAGGCATGCGGGTACTAGTCCTTGAAAAAGGCAAGAAATTCGACCACGTAACTGCCTATGAGCCGAGCTACAAAGATCCGTGGGATTTTAAATACAATGGTTTATTGACCAATGAGCAAAAGGCTTCCCATCCAAAACTTTCGCGTGATTATCCGTACAACGAGATGACTGAGAAGTATTGGATGAATGACTCTGATGCACTATACAAAGAAGTTAAGCGCTTCGACTGGTTCCGTCCAGACATCGTCGGAGGAAAATCAATCATGTGGGGTCGCCAAACATACCGCTTATCTGATATAGATTTTGAAGCAAATTTAAAAGATGGCATCGCTGTCGATTGGCCAATTCGCTACAAAGATATTGCCCCTTGGTATTCATACGTAGAGAAACACGTAGGTATCTCAGGTGAAGCATTAGGATTACCGCAACTACCGGATTCTGAATTCTTGAAGCCGATGGACATGTACTGCGTGGAAAAAGAAGTGCGTCAGCGCATCGAAAAGAACTTCCCAGGCCGTAACATGACGATTGGTCGGGTGGCCAACTTATCAGAAGCCAAAGAAGCACAATTGAAAATTGGCCGTTCAGCGTGCCAATACCGAAATAAATGCCGCTTAGGATGTCCTTATGGCGCTTATTTCAGTACACAATCGTGTACATTACCTCCAGCGGCTAAGACTGGTTTGTTAACGCTTCGCCCAGATTCAATCGTTTCTGAGATCTTGTTTGATAACGCGAAGCAAAAAGCAACGGGTGTTCGTGTAATTGATTCTGTAACCAAAGACGTACGTGAGTATTTCGCAAAGATAATTTTCGTCTGTGGTTCTACGGTAGCGTCAACGGCCTTATTATTAAACTCAAAATCTTCTCGTTTCCAAAATGGATTAGGAAATGATTCAGGTGAATTAGGCCACAACCTAATGGATCACCACTTCAAAGTGGGTGCTTCAGGAACATGGGACGGTGACGAAGATAAATACTACATTGGCCGTCGGGCAAATGGAATTTACATCCCGCGTTACCGGAACATCGGTAATGACAAACGTGATTATGTACGTGGATTTGGATACCAAGGAGGTGGATCACGCGCAAGCTGGAATCGCGGCGTAAATGACATGAGCTTTGGTTCAGACTACAAAGATGCGATGACGAAACCAGGTCCTTGGATGATGAATCTAGGTGGTTTCGGAGAAACACTTCCGTATCACGAAAATAAAATGTACTTGGATCCTACGGATAAGGATAAATGGGGAATACCATTAGTCGTGTTCGACGCGGAATTCAAAGAGAATGAGAAAAAGATGCGGAAAGACATGATGGAAGATGCCAAAGAGATGTTGGAAAGCGCAGGCTTGAAAAACGTTCGTGCATTTGACAATGGATCTTATCCAGGTATGGCCATCCACGAAATGGGTACGGCACGCATGGGTCGCGATCCAAAAACGTCAGTATTAAATGGCAACAACCAAATGCACGCTGTGAAGAATGTATTTGTCACGGATGGGGCTTGTATGACATCAACTTCATGTGTCAATCCATCGCTGACCTACATGGCCTTAACGGCTCGTGCAGCCGATTTCGCAGTCAAAGAAATCAAAAAACGTAACCTTTAATTAAATGGGCTTCGGCCCATTTTTTTTGCCTTATGAAAAAAATATTCACAACCCTCGGCCTTCTAACACTTGGACTCACAGCTATGGCGCAATACCCCACCATCGGGAAAATTCACCGATACGATGCGGCATTAGACGCATTATTAGATACGACGGCAAAAATTGAAATTATTGCCCAAGGATTTACTTGGTCAGAAGGTCCTGTTTGGGTTAAAAAAGGAGGCTATTTACTCTTCACAGACGTCCCTGAAAACACCATTCACAAATGGTCGGAAGCGAAAGGGCTTGAAGTATTCTTGAAACCTTCCGGGTATACAGGAACGGGCGTTTACTCGCAAGAACCCGGAGCCAATGGATTAATCATTAATAAAAAGGGGAATTTAGTTTCCTGCGAGCATGGCGATCGCCGCATCGCAGAAATGCCACTCAATCACCCTGAGCAAAAGAAAACCCTAGCCCATACCTTCGAAGGCAAGCAATTGAACAGTCCCAATGACCTCGTTCAAAAGAAATCGGGCGACTATTATTTCACAGATCCACCGTACGGATTACCCGGTCGGGGAAAACCAGAGCCCGCCAAAGAGCTTGACTTTCAAGGCGTATACCGCATTAATACCAAAGGGGAAATCAGTTTGCAGATTAAGGATTTAGGCAGACCGAACGGTCTCGCTTTCAATCCCGACGAAACCATTTTGTATGTGGGTACCTCCGAGCGACCAACGCTCATCACGGCATACCCAGTAGACAAAGCAGGAAATTTAGGAGCAGGTAAATTATTTTTCGACGCAGCCGAATTAGCTAAACAAGGAATTCGTGGAGGCTACGATGGCATGAAAGTAGATGCAAAAGGGAATGTGTGGACCACAGGGCCAGGGGGAGTTTTAGTCATCAACTCATCAGGAAAGTTACTCGGCAGAATTGCCACAGGTAACCCGAATTCCAATGTGGCTTTTGGTGGAATAGACGGAAAATTCTTGTTCATCACCTCAGATATGAACTTACTTCGTGTGAAAATAAAATAGGGGGCTTTCGCCCCCTATTTCTTATAATTCCTTAATCTTAATATTTCGGTACCAAACTGGATTTCCGTGATCTTGCAAAGCAATACGCCCTTGCATATTCACACCAAAACCTGGCATCGTCTTGAATTTAGATCCAGCGACCATCGCCTTCCAATTCGCATCATCCGTACGTGTCTCCACTACTTTCGATCCATTTAAATACAATTGTAACAATCCACGGTTATTGACAATACGTGCCGTGTTCCACTCGCCTACCGGCTTAGTCACATTAACTGATGATTTAATTAAATCATATAAATCTCCCGAATTGTGCTTATTAATTTTACCGTCTGGATGACCAGCATCGTCTAAAACCTGCATTTCAGGACCTGTATTGTATGTACTGTGGTATTTTACAGGATCTTCTGTGACATTGAAGATGATTCCACTATTTCCGTTGGGTGAAATTTTCCAATCTACCGAAAAATCGTAGTTCACAAATTCTGCATCAGTGATTAAATCACCACCATCTTTACGCGCTAAATCAAATCCGATGACGCCATCCATAATCGTCCAAGAAGCACCCACTTTACCTGGTTTGCCATACGTATGCCAACCAGCAAATGTTTTACCATCAAACAATAATTTGAAACCTGCCTTCTTCTCTTGCTTAGAAAGTGTGTTTAGACCTTGCCCAAATGCCATCAAACCCGATGCCATACAAGCACAAAATAATATCAATTTTTTCATGAGGATAAATAAGTTTTTGAACTACAATACTAAAAAAAGAAATCTACACTTGTATCCCTCCCCCCAATATTTCCACTAAAACCCTCCAAATTTATTCGTAAATTGCACGCTTATTCAACATACGTATGAAAACCAAAGTTAGTCCAAAACCATCCATCAACATCGTTACGCTCGGTTGCTCGAAAAATTTAGTCGATTCCGAAGTGCTATTTACCCAGTTGAAAGGCAATGGTTTGGAAGTAACCCACGAAGCGAAAAAAGATACCGCTAACATCGTCGTGGTTAATACATGTGGCTTCATCGATAATGCTAAACAAGAATCAATCGACACCATTTTACGGTATGCAGATGCCAAAGAAGCAGGCAAGATTGACAAACTATACGTAACCGGCTGTCTATCACATCGATATAAAGATGATTTAGAAAAAGAAATTCCGATGGTTGACTCGTTCTTCGGGACGAATGAATTACCCCGCCTATTAAAAGCTTTAAAAGCAGATTACAAACACGAACTAGTAGGCGAACGCCTATTAACCACCCCAGCACATTACGCATATTTAAAGATTGCCGAAGGATGCGACCGCCCATGCAGTTTCTGCGCGATTCCATTAATGCGCGGCGGACACGTGTCGCGTCCCATGGATGAATTGGTGAAAGAAGCGACTTCATTGGCCAAAAAAGGGACAAAAGAACTGATTCTGATTGCTCAAGATTTGACATTTTACGGATTGGATTTGAAG
>JAIXRT010000208.1 GCA_027485075.1 Cytophagaceae bacterium | reverse complement strand
TTTCAATTTTTTTAGACGGGGCGACAGCATCAATAAAAAATCTGTAATTCTCCCACGACCAAGTAGCGGTGCTGTCAGGACAAGTACTTCAAAAGTGCAATGAAAAAACCGTGAAGGTCTTTTCAGTCGTTTTCTGTATATAGGTGTTTTACGATGTTTGTGTGTTTTCTAATATTGGCAGACAGTTATGATTTAGGCAGAGGCTACAAGGAAGGGTACAGCAAGATCATCATTGACAAAGCGAACAATGTGTTCATAGAGGCTATCCTCATCACCAGGTACACTAGTAGTGTCCCAAGCATAGTAGGCAGCAAGGAGGCTATCGAAGTCGCGACCAACAGGCCAAGCGCAACTGCCATACTTTTTGATGATAGATACAGAGATATGAGCATGTCGCTTCTGGACATCCGAGCAGTTAGTGATATAGCGAGTCATAGTACGCAAGGGAGTCCAATTAATGAGCATAAACATAGGTATATAGTCAATTAGTTGGAGTTCATCATAGTACCAGTCATTGAACATCGCATCACACTCGCTATCAAGCCTACAGATGAGCTGGCGTTCCTGATACAGCGCGGTCCAAATGTCCTTAAGTCCCTGTACACAGCTGGCATCAAGAGCGTTGCGGACAACGGCCTGAGCAGCAGCGAGTTCAGCGTTAACGGCCATATTGAGCGATTTGAAGCGTGGAGAAGCTTGGAAATCTTGGAAATCTGAAGGAGAATCTTATAGCTGCTTTTGGGCGCTTTTTCTAAAAGCGCAGAGAATCTCTGGGTAGTGAGAATCTCTATAGTGTTTTAACCCAGCTTCCAAACAGACTGGGTCTCGATTTCAACTTTTTCTGATGGTGTCCTCCATCAAATAAAAATCATTACACTCCTCCCACGACCAAGTAGCGCCGCAAGGCGCCAGAGTATGAAAAAACCTGTCGTCGGTTTCTTCGTGTATTGCATAGATGTTATAAAGAATTGTTGTATTTTATGTGTTATGACGCGTCCAATAGGTCAGGCTAAGCCTCAGCAGCAACCTCCTGATAAGTGTACTTAATGGAACGATAGACAGCAGCACGCAACTCCTCCATAGTGACAGGATCGTTATCAATATCCTCCCAATATGCAGGAACAAGGTTATTCCAATGAATGGCGACATCAAGTTGTTGAATAATATGAGGAACAATCGTCCTCAACTGCCAGATAAGACGACCCCTAGGATCAGCAGTATAGGATTCCTCCTCAAAGTGTTCAGGACATGTAGCAATGTGTATGCCAATAAGTATATCAATATTAAGACGAGCGCCTCTATCAAAGAAAGCCTGAAGAATAGAAGGGAAGGCGATATCATCAATGAACTCAGACGAGTATCGATGATGAATGATACAGGTCTTTAAGAGCATATCAAATCCCTCCTGTGGATTAGCACCAGCATCTAACAAGCCAGTAATAATACGAAGGTCAGCCTCACCACCTTCGTCCTCATATACAAGTTCATATGCAGGATATGTCTCGCCAAAGAATTCAGTACTGAATACTTGAGAAAGAGCCTTAAAGTAATCAGTCCAGTTGGCAAAAGGATAATCAGCGACAGGAGCGGCCATCTTGTAAAGCTTGGAAAAGTGCGGAGAAGCGGTGATAAACTTGGAAAAGTGTGAAAACTTTGAAATAGACACTGGGTGATGTGTCTATGTGTGTTTTAACCCATCTTAATCTAAAACGGCGTCAAGATTTCAAATTTTTCTGTACGAGCGCCGAATAAAAAGTTTGCGTATCGCGCCCTCCCACAACCAAGTAGCGCCACAGGCGCGCAAGCGCAGGGTATGAAAAAACCGTTAAGGGTCTTTTCGTGTGTATTTGTGTTTACATAGGTGTTATAAGATTTTGTTTTGTGGTATAGTGTGGCATGGTATGGTATGGTGTGTGACGGGAAAGACTCATTAAGAGGGACGACAAACACAGGGGAGAGCAAATGCGACTAGCAACGCAGAAGAAGCAACTATCGTAAAGAGATAATCATCACTGCCAGAATAGGCTGCGACGATACTGTTGACAAGTATGTAAGGAATAATGATCCAAGCCAGAACAACAACAATACAAACAGCAATGAATATGTATGCAAGAGCAGGATTAGAAGATTTGGCACAAGCCATCGTGTCGTGTCGTGTCGTGTCGTGTCGTGTCGTGTGATAAAACGTGGAAAAGTGCGTTGTAAAACTTGGAAAAGCGCAGATAAACTTGGAGATAGACACTGGGTGATGTGTCTATATGTGTTTTAACCCACCTTCATAAAAAGCGGCGAATTGATTTCAAATTTTTTCTGATGGTGTCCTCCATCAAATAAAAATCATTCCACTCCTCCCACTACCAAGTAGCCCCGCAGGGGTGGAACGTATGAAAATTTAACAGTGGTTGTGCGCGCCGTGATAAAAGCGGAGAGTATGAAAAAACCTGTCGTCGGTTTCTTCGTGTGTTGCATAGTAGTTATTGAGTATTGTATTTGGTTTTATGATTAGCGATGTAAAGGCGATTAATAGACGCCGTGATGGAATCCGACCTTATATGTTAGGCATCTGTTCTCCTCAGCCGCCAAACGGAGTATACAGAAGAGCTCCTTGGCAGGGAGTCTGACCTTAACGACACTCTCAACAAAGGCGCGAACAGTAACGCCATTAGGCGTCTCACGTGTATAGGTGTATTCAGGGTCAGAGTTATTGATGATGACGAGCTTCTCGATGCCAGGGAGGATGACGGAGTCCCAAGTAAGAGAACGGATGAGACCATCGAGAGCTCCATCATAATCCTCGTTGTTCTCGTACAGGTGAGACTCAACCTTTTCAACATCAAGAGGCCCATTAAGAACGACCTCGTGAGTGATAGGCGCGATGGATATCTGATAACAGGCAACATCGAGGATGGAGGCAATAGCCTGAGTCGTAATAGGAACAGGGGCGGCCATCTTGGATTGAGCGGTGAAGAAGCTTGTAAGGCTTGGAAAGCTTGAAAACTGAAGTGAGGTTCCTGGGTAGTGGAAATCCTCTATAGTGTTTTAACCCAGCTTCTATAATAATGGCCAGCCAATTTCAATTTTTTCCTGAAATTGAGGCAAAAAGGGGGTCCAAAAGGGGCCTAAAGGCCCCCTAAAATAGGGAGAAAAAGGGTCTAAAGACCCCCTAAAAAGGCCTTCAATTTTAGTTTGAAATTGAGGATTTCATCCTTAAAGTCAATAAGGGCCAAAAAAGGGTTTTAGGGGGCAAAAAGGCCCTAAAAGGGCCTTAAAAAGGGTACTTTCAATTTTATTTTAGGGTTGAAATTTACCTACTCCAAGTACTCTAAAACGGCCCCATAGGGGCCGGTCGGCCGGCCCTAATTTGTCAATTTCAAAAAAAAATTGAAACGGCCAGACCCCTACTAAAGAAGCTGGGTCTAAACACATTTAATCTCATTACCCAGAGATTAACTCAGTATTCAAGCGTTCTGATTATTCCAAGTTTTCCGTGATTTCCAGGTTCTATCCCAGGCTTTCCAAGGTTAAAATGTCGGTTTCCGAGCTTCCTACTGCGTCAGCTGTGTCAATTGACGATTCTGCGTCCGTCTCTATGGAGATTGATGTCCCCACTTTCATTGCTGCTGCAAAGCACTTTGACGGCGCCGACCTGTTCAAGGTCATTGGTGCGCTGTTGAAGCAGGCTGAGAAGTCAAGCAAGTCAGCGGGGAAGTCATCTTCCAAGCGTGGTGTGACTGCAAAGAAGGCGAAGGATGCCCCGAAGGGGAAGACTCCTCGCCAACTGCGCAAGAACAACGCGTGGGTAGCCTTCACTCTGAAGGATGCTCGTGAGAACGGCTGGGAGGCCTTTGAGGTGAAGTCATCCCGTAAGGACAAGGAGACTGGTGAGGTTGTCGAAGAGACAATCGAAATGCCAGCCTCTGTACTCCACGAGGGTGCCTACATCTATGAGGACTCTGTGACGGAATCAACTCCCGCTGGTCGCCAGATCATCCACAAGGAGGCAATGTCCCTCTCAAAGGCTCGTAAGGAATCTCATCCCTCTTGGGAGCGGTTCCTGGAGTCCTATGAGGAGGATCCAGCCTCTGAAACGGAGTCCGTCGCCGCCAAGTCCACTACCTCCTCCAAGGTAACCGTTCGCAAGACGGCCGCGGAGAAGGCAGAGGAGAAGGCAGCGAAGGAGAAGGCGGCAGCAGAGGAGAAGGCACGCAAGGCCGAGCTTCGTGAGGCGAAGAAGGCTGAAACCGCCGCCAGGAAGGAGGCGGCAAAGGCGGAAGTTGAGGAGCGTAAGGCAGCGCGTGCAGCAGCGAAGGCAGAGAAGGAGAAGGCCGCAGCAGAGGAGAAGGCCCGCAAGGAGGCCGAGAAGGCTTTAAAGGTGAAGAAGACAGTTGTAAAGTCAGCAGTGCCCGTTAAGGCAGCAGCGAAGGCGGCCCCCAAGCCCGCCGCCGTCCCCGTTAAGGCAGCAGGCGGTGCAGGTGCAGTGGCAGTGGCAGTGGCAGCGAAGCGCCCAGTTGTAGCAGACACGTGGGTCGCACCAGCAGAGGGCGAAGTGAAGTCTTGGTCCTTTAAGGGCAAGACCTACTTCCGCAACTCTGACGACGAGGTGTGGCATAAGGGAGCAGATGGCGCTATGGGCGAGTGGGTGGGTGTCTACTTGCCTGCAGAGGGCCGCATCGACGACGAGGTTCCAGAGCCCGTCTTCGGTTAAACTCAAATACACTACAAAAGGTTATAACCACTAAATAAAAAGGTCTAACCCCTATGCAACAAAGTAGAGCAGAAAATCAGCAAGGCGGCAGGATTTTTGCTGTAGTTTTCTACTATTAAAAGTAAGATATATCAGTCCCCGCTCCAAAATCCTACTTGGCGGTGGTACGACTTTTTTATTTCAAAATCCACCGCGCCTCCCGCAAAGAAAAATTGAAATGAGAATGCCGCTGTAAAGGAAGACGGGTATAAACGTTTGAAATCCTACACCCTGGATTTCCTCAAGTGTTCCAAGCTTTCCAAGATTTTCCAAGCTTTCCAAGACTATTTGAATACGTACAACATACAAGATGGCAGCATCTATCGTCGATATCTGTTTCAAGCTCGGCAGCATCTTCTTCTCTGATCCTCTGTTCAATGCTATGAGCAAGAACGAGGTGATGTGGGGAGATCTGCTGACTGAAACGGAGCCGCTTCCTACCACCGTCACTACCGTCACACCTTCTACTCCTCGTAAGGAGTTGGCTGCAAAGGAGTGTCCTGGTGCTCCCAAACGCAAGGTACGATGGGTCGATGAGATGGATGTGGCAACGGATGCGGAGCTCGATACCTCTGCAGAGATTGAGCGCGAGAGTGACGATGAGTCAGATGTCAGCTATGGTCCTATTGTCTTCTTCAAGCCTGATGAAGATGATATGCCGTGGCTGGATAAGTCTGAACCCGCACCTCTTCCCAACTTCGCAGATGTGGATGATGAGTTCGGATTCATCCCCGCAATTAAGCGCAAGAGTTTCAAGACTCCTAGCTTTGTACGCGGTGCGATTGCTCCTGAGCCGTTCCCAGAGGGCCGAAAGACTCTGATGGCGAAGAATCTGCCTCGTGAGACGATTTCAGTGGCGAAGCTTCGTATCGTGTTTGAGCCATTCGGCACAGTGAAGGATGTATACATCCCCAAGAACTACTATGATGGTAGTATCAAGGGATTTGCGAAGATTGAGTTCCTCTCTTCAGAGTCTGCTGCGGCAGCATATAACAAGTTGTTCGGCAGTCTAACAATCGACGGTAACTTCATCGGTCTAGAGCCTGCAAAGGAAGACCGTCGCGCCTAACAACCCATCACAAAACCCAAAAACCATATAAAAAGGTTATAACCCCTATGCAACAAACCTAACAAAAACAGTTAAATGTTTTTGTTAGTTTTTTAATATCACACGAGCTTTAAAGAATCTGAATGGTAACAAATGGTGTAACAGGAAATGTATGGATAACGACGACGGGTTCTGTCTGTACAACACACGACGAATCGGACTTTACAGTAATCTTGGTGTCACTTGGTACAATGTCAGCACGAATGACAACGTCAATCAACCGCGTAATAGTAGCAAACATAGTGGAATTCATTGTGATAAATCTTGGATACGCAAAGTAAATCTTGGATGGTGGACGCTCGCACGCAACTCTTTAATGCCGCCGCCCAGTCTTCAATTTTTTCTGCGACCGCGACAGGGGACTTAAAGGGCGCAAAAAGAGGACTTAAAGCCCCACCGCCCGCGCCAAAAAAAATTGAAATCAGACGGCGCCAGATACAAAAGACGGGACCATCTCCAAACACACTTCCAAGCAGCACATCCAATCCAAGTTTCACGCTCTAATCCTAATCCAAGAATACAGAATGAACACGACTGATGATCTTATTCACGCCATCATCAAGTATGGCATCTTTAAAGTCTCAATGAATCCTGACACACGCGTATTAAAGTTTGAAGAATTTGACGCAAGTGAAGTATCAATCCAGCTGGGAGAGATTGAATCTGAAAAGGCGTATGACCGATTGATGGACGCAAAGTCCAAAGGAATCACTGTAGAGGACGATGGCAGCACGGAAGTAGAAGTAGATGAGGAAATGAAGAAGTTCATTGCAGCGCTAAAGTGGGAAACCATTCTCTTTTCAGATATCTCTAAAATCACTATCAGGAATGAAGAACCTGAAGCAGAACGCGATTCAGAGCGCACATATGATGAACCCTTAGTATTTGAGAGGGATGCGCCAGCAGGGGTAACAGTCAGAGATATTGTTGAAGGAGTCTGGTGTGTTAAGGCTCAAAAGAATAATTACTGGAATGAACTCTACTGCGGAATTGACAAGAAAGAAATCAAAGACAATAATATGACGCTTACCATTGGATTTGATTATGGATCGTAATCAGTTCACCACACACCACATGCACCACATACCACATACCACACATCTAAAATAAAAACTAAATTAAACCAAATAAAAACGGTAAAACTCTAATCAAAAAAGTTTTTATTTTGGGGTTATAACTTTTTGTTTTATTTTTGATTTACACAGACCAGACACACATCACACTACTACACCAGAGTTCCATACTCAGCCGCCTCCTCTTCAATTTTTCCGCGCAAGGGGACTTAAAGGGCGCAAAAAGAGGACTTAAAGCCCCACCGCCCGCGCCAAAAAAAATTGAAATCAGACGGCGACCGATAAAAAAGACGGGACCATCTCCAAAAAACGTGACAATACTTCCAAGTTTCAAGCATCTCCAAGACTTTCAAATCTCTCTATCATCGTTCAATCGGTTTACAATGGGTTCTGCACTATCTCACGAACAGAAGGAGGCGATCGCCAATGAAAAGGCGTCGCTCAAATTGAAGTCCTATCCTCATGACGACACTCTTTACGCCAACTATGTTGACCTGCCAGAATCCTATAAGACATACATTAAAGATGAGGTTCGTCGTATGATTGATGAACAGAATCTGGATATTACAATAGTCCGGCGCATTCAAACTGGTCTTATGTATAAGTTCCCTATCTGGTATTCTGTAGGTGATAAGGAATACACTAAAGAGGATGCATTTAGCATGAACATTGCAAGACCTCTTGTAGAAGTTGTTAAGGAGATGTTAGAGGAAAAGGGCGTGGACCGCCCGTTCATCATCATACCTTCAGAAGAAGTTTCAGACGGTATATTCACCGTTACATTCATGCTCACCGTTTCATTCATTGTACCGCCGAGTGATTCTGAAACACCTACTGTATCCCAGATAGTTGGACGCGAACCAGCTTTGATCCGACATCCAGAGTCGTGCGTAGAATACGTCAAAAAAAGTGTTCGCAAACTTGTTGTAAAGAGATTAAAGACCCTAGATAATATTAACCAGGGCATTTACATTAAAATCCCTAAGTTCATCACACTTCCTCAGTACTATACTGGGCTAATGGATGAGAATGAAAAATATGGCTTTAACACCCGCACCGTTGTTAGAGAGATCATTAAAGAGATGTTGGCGGAAAAGGATGTGGACCGCAAGTTTGTTGTGCGTACAGGTGAGACTACCACAACTGTTTCTTTCGTATTGTAATATGCCGACTGAGACTGAAACTATCTAAAACAGCATTAGCACGAAATCATAAAACCAGCAAAGCGAATAAAAAGTTTAAAACTCTAAACTCTAAACCCTAAACTTTTTTAATGTATCTTGTAACAGGGCGCAAAAAAGGGGACTTAAAGCCCCACGGCCTGCGGCAGAAAAAATTGAAACGATGCGACAACTAATACAAAAGACGGGACCATCTCCAAACACAATCCCAAGTCCCAAGCATACAATCCAAGACTTTCTTCCAAGTTTCTAAAGCACTCCCCAAACAAAATGGCCGAATTCACTGATAATCTTCTTAATGCTATTGCAATAGTTGGTCTCCGTGGCATTAGGATGCATCCTGCTACACTCAAACTCAACTTTGAAGAGCTCCGTGTTAAAAGTATACTTGAAGCGTATTATGATATAGAAGAAGATAGGGAATACGCTCGTAAAAGGTGCGGTGAAGAATACAGACCCGAGTACAGAGATGACGAACTGACAGAGTTTGTGTCTGAATTTACTTGGGACACTCCTATCTGGGCTGATATCAACAAGCTCGTCGTTCGTAATGATATGCCAGGAGCAGAATGGTTGTATTCGGATCATCCTTGGAAGGGTGAACCACTCGTCTACACTTTGAAGCTGACAGATAGAGATATCACAATCAAAGACTTTGTAGAGTGTGTATGGCGCGTCAAGGTAAACAAGACTACTGATGAGGGGCCGCCAATTATCAAGAAAGAGTCAATCACTGAAGAGGTAGTAGATGATGAATTTGTGATGTGTGCAACATACACTGTTAACTTTTAAGGGTGCTATGATGATGACTAAATCGTCTGAAGTTACAAAGTGTTTAATATAAAACCAGCAAAGCGAATAAAAACGGTAAAACTTTAAATGAAAAAGTTTTTAATTGGGGGTTATAACTTTTTTGTTTTGTTTTTGATTTATACAGACCAGGTACACTAATCTACGCCAGAGTTCCATACTCTGCTGCGAACGCCTTCATCTTCTGCCACCTGTTGACCTTTGGAGGGAACACAGCCGTCTCACACCATTTCATATACAAAGGATAGACAATCTCCTTCATCTCCATCACAGACCGACGAGGGAAGAACCTCTGAAGCATTAAGATGCGATCATATCGCATTCTAGAGTCAGCATAGTATTCCAAATCTGTTGTTCTGGTATCGGCCAGAAAGTAAGTCATCGAATCGTATGGAGTCTTTGAAGTCTTGAACTCAACAGTCTGCGTGCTAAGCCATAGTGTATAAGCTCTATAGGAGGAGCTAATAAGGCGTTCGTGCAGTCCATAGTAGTTTCCAGCGATGAAGTGAAACATTGTTTGATCGGGTGTCTTAACAGGAGCAACTGGAGCAGGAGCAGGAGCAACAGGAGCAACAGGAGCAACAGGAGCAACAGGAGCAACAGGAGCAGGAGCAGGAGTAGTAGGACGACCAGCTGCACAGACTCCATCACATCCCCTTACAGAACACGCCCAAGGACGGCTTCCTACTGCAAGGGGAGTAGTAGGAGATATCAATGATGACCTCATATGATCGATGAAATCGTCCCACTCCATAACGCGTGGGTAACGGATACTTTCGTAGCAGGCAGTTGCAGAAGCCATTTTATAACTTGGACGGAGCGAATTCAGAAACTTAAAACTTGGAATAATCAGAAACTTGAATCTTGGATAATAGCGCCCCAACATTCTATTCGGCCCTTTCTACATTTCAATTTTTCCCTCCATAAATTCTTAAAATAAATATCATCAAAAATACTACTTATTTTAAGTACACTCCCTACCGCGCTTTCCATAATATTATTCTTGACCAAATAGATGTGCCGCAATATCATCACACTCTCGGCCATCACCACGGATTTGTGCATCTAAATCTTTCTGACTCAGTCCTGCATTCTGCTCAACTCTCAAATCTGACAAATCACACAATCTCAAAACAATGTCCTCTCGCAGTCCATCAATACTTGTATCAAGTATATTATGAATTAGTCCTGTACCACGCTCAAGTACAAACTGGGTATTACTCTCTCCGCCAATTTCATAATGCGCCAGCAACATTCGAATCGTCACATCGCGCCCACCATCTTCACGCTCTACGATGTCCCATCGCACCCCATCATAAATAATACAACATTGCCTCAAAGGCCACCACTTAATATAAATCTGTTGTATCCCAAATATAACAAGTGCTTTATTTTCTAACAGGTTCAAAATCCCTGCATCAGGTACAAATTCTTCAAATAGTAATCGTGACATTTCCACCGCAGCCTAATACAATCTGTGTTACAAATGCGACACCAAGGGGCTTTAAGCCCGCAGCCACAGTAATCCTTTAAGTCCCCTGTCCGACAGAATCCTACGGCGGCTTTAAGTCCCCTCCGACACCCCAACGCACATCCCGTCCGGTTAGAGCGCGGTTGCGGCATTTACACCGAGCTCTGCACGTAACTCTGTAAGGATTGCTTCATCGAATAAACCATTCTCGGGCGGACCATATCTCTGAATATACAGAACGTATTCGTATTTGACACCGATAACCATAACAGGTGTATCGATTTTTGCGATATAAATACCACCGTCGCCTCCACCAGACGGCGCAGGACGGACCAACTCAGAGAACTGATCCTGTAAAGATTTAGTCATATCAAGTAATTTATTGGATAGCTTCTCAAGAAAATTTACGGAAGACATACATTTTATGCCACTCGACGAACAGTTTATCTTAACACAGCCTCCAGCGCCAGCTGCACCCGTCATTACACCTCTAAAACGGAGATAAGCTGGCATTTTACACCTACTAAGGGCGCCTCTAAAAATTTGGAACCCTCCGAGGCATTTTTAAAATCTCCGAACTTAAAGAAATTTTTTTCTGACGACAGAGTATAAAATGACGACTGTTGCACACACCCCTATCGAGGTTAACCTCAATGTTGAGATCAACGCCAACGGCACCCTGGAGATCCTTGGTGAGCCCCTGCGCACCCCCTCCAACGTTATCGTTGCTACTGAGACCCTGGCCGCCGCTGCTCTCTATGAGCCCGCTGCTGATTGCGCCCTGATCGAGTTCTGGGAGGATGCTGCTCTTAATGGCATCAAGGCCCAGCTTGCCGATGATGGTGGTGTTGGTGCCCCCTTCGCGGCCTTCTACAAGAAGTCCGCCAAGCGTATTGCGGAGGGCCTCCAGGCTATCCTTGTCGGCGAGATGGACGTGAAGAAGGGAGCTATGAACAATGCGTATGGCACCTCTGTGTCTTACTCTGCGTCCCCCTTCAGCGCTGCAATGTACAACTCCAACTCTCACCTGATGGAGAACTTCGGTCGCGTTGCTCTGGGCTGCTATGCTCACTACATCTTCGGTCACGCCCAGGCCACTGCCGCCATCACCAACGACGTTGAGTTCATGCGTGGTATGCTCTCCCTGGACGGCTCTGATGCGTACACCCACGCCGCCAAGGTCGGTGATGCTGGCTCTGAGGACCCTGCTGCTGACTGGATCGCCCTTGCTGGCTCTGCGTCTGATGCTGACCTTGCCCGCCGCCTGGTCGGTGCTCTGCTCGCCGCCAACCTTGCCGCTGGTGCGCCCGTTGTGTCTGATCAGACTGAGGCCGCTGCGTCTACCAAGGTTGTTGACATCGTCAAGCAGGTGATTGGTCGCGATGCTTCTCGCGCCACCGATGAGGATAACAACAAGTACGACGTCAACAAGCACGGTCTGCTCCGCTTCTATGCTGGTGATGTTGTGTACGTCAACATCAAGCTGGTCAAGCCCGTCGTGAACGGCAGCGCAGGTCAGCAGGTGGCTGATGCTACTCTTGAGGATCTGTATGCCTCTGAGGAGAACTACTCCATCCGCATCACTCTTGCTTAAACACTCTTTTAGCTTGCATTAATCACACTTGATTAATAATTAATATTTACATAATATAATTAATTCATTCCAAAATAAATTAATTATATACTATACAGACAAATGGCAGCACGATGGCGGCGAAAAAAACTTATTACGCCGACAACTAATATGACATATGTTGTCAAGGCAGCGCAAGATAAAACAGACTTTGAACACCGAATATTTGATATTATCGATGCGATTACAAATCGTATTTCATTAGATATTGTTAAACGCGACCTCGAACTCCTCGTCCAGGATATAACAACAAAAGTAGCAGCATTAGATTTTATTGATAAGATAGAACGTAAAATCTTGAGTATTGTCGAAAACATAGCAAATAGAACACCTCTTGAGATTATTAAGATTCGTATAAAGTATGTTAGAAACTTGGTAGAAAATACACCAGAATTCGTGGAAGCATATGATGAATTTAATCAAACAATTCTGGATATTATTGATATGATAACATACAAAATAGATTTTCCATCTATTATCAAAAGTATACAAACTCTACAGGCATCTATTGCAGAAGCCAAACCAGAAGTCGAATTAGTTGCAAAAATACAGCGTCTGATTTTGAGTATTATTGATAATATTATCGTACGAACACCGCTCGAGATTGTTAAGACCCGTGTAAAATATCTCAGAAAATTGGTTGAAGAATTAGTTGCAATGGATGAAGCATCGACTAAAACCCGTCGTTAAAATGGTGGTCCAATACCTTTTAGTAGCGGTTGTGCTGAACCACGAACAGTTCTATAAGGGACAGACGGAATAGTTCCCATCCAGATATAATTACGATAGAAATCATACAAAGCAGTATTCAGCACTTCGGTTATTTCAAGTGAAAAAGAGAAATTCATTCCACATAAATCTACAACGCCACCATACATATCCACCAATTTCACATTTAATATATTAATATCAACAGGCGATGGAAAAATGATTTCGTTTGACAACATTGCGCTTCCGTCGTCATAAATCACCGCATATTTATCTTCACGAATGATGATCTTTGCAAGGCACTGTAAATAATCATCTGTAGTTTTCTGTTCAATTGTATGAAAATCGTTTACACATAAAAACATATATGTATCACCAACAACATCTACACAGCCTTCTGATTCAATCGAAAAGGTATCAATGCTTCCAATAGTAACTTTATTAGTTGCTCTATAAATCTTTTGACGGAATCCAAGATTATATCCTAAACCAAAATCCTGTGGCCTATTTCTTATAAGGGGATTATCAGAAGTAAAATCAAGTAAGAAACTTCTAGCAGAAGCAGTAGGTGTACTTGTAGGAAGCATAGTAGATGCGTCTGTTACACCCAGATTAGTGAATGTAAATCGTGCACTGTATGGGTTAATAGCGGCATTAATAAAAATACCATATTTATCTTTAAAGTTTGCATCTAATTCAGTTTGTATTGCAAGATTTAATTCATCAGAAGTATAGTTACCAGGGTCAATTACCACTTTCAGTTCCCTGGCAATACCGAGAATATCATATGCTTTAATGACAAAAGATAAATTACCTCTTGCAACTGAAAACACAGGGAACATATTGGGTATTTCGACAGATGCAACCCGCATACGAATGACGTTTTTGTAGGTATGATTACAGTTGTAGGCAAATTCTGTAGTAGAAGACATTGTAGCATTATTTCTAAAGCGTGAATCAATATTAATAATTCGTTTGCGCAAATCATTTGAATTTATAACATCATTTGCATTATACACTTCGCCGATTTTAGTATTAAACATTCTATATACTGTGTAGAACTTTCTAAATCTAACACACAATTAATTCGACAATATTTACCACACAATATCGTATAAAGAATAAACCGTACAACGGTCCACCTACAAAATCACACCCATCAAATCAGTCGCGGGGCGCAAAAGAAAAAATTGAAATCGGATGGCCGACAGAAATGAAGGGTGCGCAAGCCAGAATATTCCAAGTCAAAGTTTAATCTACTTTTCCAAAAGCAGTTTACTGATTTTCCAAGTTTTAAACCCCGCCCAGCAAAATGTCCGTCATCTCCGAGTCTGCATCCGTCGCTTCCGCTTCCGCTTCTGCATCCGAGACTATGACTGTTGCCGAGTTCATCTCTGCAACCAAACATATGACCTCTGCTGACCTCTTCAAGCTCCTCAAGTTCTGTACTACTGAAGTTGAGAAGCGTACGAAGTCAGATGCAGCGGCAGCGAAGGCTACCACCAGCAAGAAGCGTCAGCCAAAGGAGAAGAAGGAGAAGGGCCCTGTTCCTACACAGCTGAAGAAGAATCACGCGTGGGTTGCTTTCACTTTGAAGCACGCTCAAGAGAATGGTTGGGAGGAGTTCGTCATTCATAAGAAGGATGAAGAGATTGTGATGCCTGCTTCCCAGCTGCATGAAGGTGCCAACATCTATGAGGATTCTATTACTGACAAGACTCCAAAGGGTCGTCAGATTAACCGCAGTGAAGCAATGTCACTTGCAAAGGTGCGAAAGGAATCAAATCACTTCAGTTGGGAAGAGTTTGAGGCCCAATTCACCCCAGATGAGTCCACTGCATCCGAGTCATCTGATGATACAAAGTCTACAACCTCTTCAAAGAAGACAGTGACGCGAAAGACGGCGGCAGAGAAGGAACGAGAGAAGGAAGAGAAGAAGGCAGCAAAGGAGAAGGAGAAGGCGGAGAAGAAGGCAGAGAAGGAAGCAGCAGCTGCAGTCAAGAAGGCTGAAAAGGAAGCAGAGAAGGCAAAGAAGGCGGCAGATAAGTCTGAAAAGAAGCCAGCCACGAAGGCAGCGCCTGCACCAGCTCCCAAGAAGGCCGCAGGCGGCGCAGGCGCCAAGGCATCTGATACAGAGGCAGAGGACAAGCCTGCAAAGGCAGTCAAGAAGATCACTGTCAAGAAGACCGAGGACGCATCAGAGAAGATCCCAACTGTAGCAGATGACGGTCAGGCGCATCTTGTTACCTGGAAGGGTAAGTCCTATTATATGATGGCGTCAGGCGAAGCCTGGATCCAGAACAAGGACAAGTCGATGGGAAAGTGGGTGGGAATGTTTGACGAGACTAAGAACATTCTTGATGAGACTGTTGAGGAGCCCACGTTTGTCGAGGAGTAATTTCATTACTCCCAGATCGCTAAAACGATGCGAGGAGTAATCACATACAAAGTAGTAGATAGAGAGTCTGTGTCTGAAAATACAAAATACAAAATTAAAAATACAAAAACATTTTTAATGTTGAATTTAAAATTATAAAATTAAACTCCAAAAAGATTCTCGCCCAGATTCTCGAGTTCTCATGAGATTCCAAATCGATTTCAAAATTTACAAAATAAAAACATAATTTTAATTTGGAAAAAATATCCAATCTTCATTTGGATATTCAGGATTAATAATTTTAGTAGCAAGTACATATTTAACCTCTTCAAAGAATGCAATAGCTTTATCAAAATTACATTTAAATATTTCAACAATAATAATCGGTCTGTCTCTCATAATAATCTCTTTTGCACCGTGTAATACCTGCATTTCGAACCCTTCAACATCGATTTTAATTACACTAATTTTATTTTTAAATTGGTACTGTATACTATCTAAAGGTGCACTCATAACGAACGTATTATTAATTTTTTTAAAAACACGCTCTTCAGTATGTGAATAATTATGTATTATACTTTCATTACTATCACGTGTACAATAAATATAATTACATCCTCTATTATATGTATTAACGGCTGTTTCACATAAAGAATATTTATCAGCCAATGCAAAAGGATAAAGTTTTACATTTGAATGTTGTGACACATTATTTGCGAGTAAGTTAAAAGTTTGTGTATCACATTCGAAACAGTGAATATTTCCTAATTTAATATTGTTATCAGCTGCGATTTTAATAACACCCAAAGTAACTAAACCAATATTTGCACCAATATCAATAATATCTGTATCAGGTTGCTGATATTTAATAATTAAATCGACAATCTCTTTATCCCATAATTTATTAAGTTTAAGAGAATTATGGTAGAGATAGTCTGGGAAACTATGTACTATTTGATTGTATGAATCGTAATGCTCTAATACAATGTCCATTCTATTTTGGATATTAATCAATAGTTTAAATCAACTAATTTGTCCAAAACAATCAAAAATATTCTAAAACAATTAAAATAAAATCGCGTAATTGACTTTTCAAAAACATTTTCAAACTCTGTTAACTATTGCAAGTGATTTTTTACTCAAAAACCAAATAAAACATAAAATTCAATGATTTACAAAATTAAAACTCAAAAAGATTCTCAGCCAGATTCTCGAGTTCTCATGAGATTTGGAAACGATTTTAAAATTTACAAAATAAAAACATAATTTTAAAAATACTCAAAATTGTACTTCCCAATCTCAACCCGTGTAAATCTAAACGCATCTAGAATATTTACGGTTGTTAGATAATGGCAACTATTTTTATTCTAAAACAGATCATTGATCTAGTCTGCGAAGAATTAACGAAGACAAAATCAATAAATACTCAACCTGAATCTGTAAAGCATTTGGAGGAGATGATCCACCGAAAAGATGAAGAGCTTGCAACACTCTACAAAGAGAATATCAAACTTGAGAACAGAATCAGACAGATTGAGTCAGAGTTAGATGTCTTTTCGGTTATTAATCCTCAAATCAAGTCTGAAGAAGATGCAACCGAAGTAAAGAACAATATCGTGGAACCTACAAAGCAGTCGGTTGAATCTGAACCTCAACAAACTAAAAAAGAAGAGGAACCTATCAAGCCAAAGAGGAAGAGAGATTCAGAGGAGAGGAGACAGTATATGAAGGAATATGGAAAGAAATACAGACAGCGTCAACGTGAAAAGAAGATTGAGATGAATTTATAAAAAGGGCGGCGGCCGCCAGGCCGAACCGCCATTTCCTACTCATCTTCATCTGCATCTGCACTTCCTAACATCAAATCACCTTTCGCACCGCTCTTAATCCATTTGTATCCCCTAAACATTTCAGGCGAATGACCCATCTTATCACTAATTTCTTTAATTTCAGCATCTGTTGTTTCAGATGTGACTTTATTTGTAATGAAATCAGTGATAAACGCGTGTCTGAAGAATACCAGTGTAAAATCAGTTTCAAACAGTCGTGTAAGGCAACGTCTAGTCCATAAAACAAACGCATTGCGTGTGTAGGGTTCACCTTTTGTGTTCGTAAACAAATACGTTCTAGGTTTAATTCGTAACGATTCATTCAACTCCTCGATAAGACAAGGAGGGAACTTGTGCGTAATCTGTTTGTATGTTTTAGCAGTTTTAAAATCGGTTAGAATACATTCAACATCTTCACCGCTCCTAATACGAATGTAATTTCTCTCTGTTGGCATCTCATCATCATAAACAATTTGTGTAGCAAAATAGTCAGCACGTACAGGAGGAATCATAGTATACATCGAAATCAGCAGACGTTCAGACGAACCTGATGCTAATTCATCACGTTTTGCAACAATATCATTGAATGACAGTAGATGTCCTCCTTTTGCCTGTTGTCTGTCAGTCGGTTTGTTTTCAAGTCTACGTTCAATGATTGGTTTTTCATTTTCACTGTTGATATCAATCCATCTCACACGAACAACAGAATATTGTTCTTGTGTCAAATGTGTTAATAAACTACGTTTGTGCTTGATAAATGACATAATCGCAACAATATATATGTGTCGATTAGTATTTGTGTCGACTTTCAAGTTAGTTCTCAAAGCTTCTAACGCAACTTCAGGAAACATAATGATACAAACAAGAGATTGATAGATTGGTGGCATATAACTTATCCATTCGTTTAGTTTAGTGTTGTATAACTTGACAGAGTTAGCGTGTAAATCAGTACCTTCAAAGAAATTCATTCTGTTATTGTATATATTTTAGTTGAACTTTAAACTGTGTCGGAGGGGAGACGATTAGTGTCATCAATTTTACATTATCTGTTTCAGAAAAGTGTCAACCATAATCTCTCGCGATTAACGTTACTATATAGTAACTTTCATCGCGTGAAATTTTAGCGCGCAAAAAATATTTTTATAAATTTTCACTTAAAATATTGCTGTATTTGTGTTACAATTTGATTTTTAATTAAAAATATTTTGTAATACAAAATTATTAATTGAAATTAATTTAAAAATTTTTTTTATTTTTCTACTTACATCAAGTAAAAATTTTTGTGCGCTGTAAATTGATTTTAATTTAAATAAAAATAAAATTGTAATTGAAATTTTAATTATTTTTTACAAAAAATTTTACTTATTTTAAGTGAAAATTTATAAAAATATTTTT
>JAIXRT010000005.1 GCA_027485075.1 Cytophagaceae bacterium | reverse complement strand
TAGGGATGTGGTTGGTGACTATTTTGTTTGATAATTCCCATTTCCCGGGATTGAGCCTACCCGTCAAATTACCTTATTTCACCGGGTATATCGGGTATTTAGTTTTGGGTTATTTCCTGGCTAAACATGCATTTTCGAAACTTTTTGCTTGGAGTTTGTTTATAATTGGTACCCTTTGGACCATGCAAGGCACGTATCTGCAATCGCTCGAAGATGGCAAGTTTTATGGTTTGTTGTATGCTAATTTTTCGCCGAGTGTAGTTATGTCGACGGCCGGATTGTTTATGTTATTTAAGTCCTGTGAAATGACCATACCAGGTACCATTGCGCTGAGAGATTGGATAAGTTCGCACAGTTATGGCATCTATTTAATTCACATCATCGTCCTATTTTACTTGGTGAAGATTAAGATTTATGGTGCAATGTGGCACCCGAGTATTGGGATTCCATTAACGGCATTTACCTCTTTATTGATTTCTGGGGCAATTGTTTGGGTTTTGCGTAAAATCCCTGGGTTGAAATACCTTGCAGGATAAGGATTTTTCGTACCTTTCGCGACTATTGGTTCTAAACATGAGACTATTTTTATCATTTGTATTTGTTTTGGTAGGCCCACTAGCGTGGTCTCAAAATTCAACTATCTCCTCTGGTGGAGTCACTAAGTTGGTGAACGGCCGCTATTATTCCCATGTGATTGGTCAGTCAAGTGTTGTTACCGGGACAACGGTCAAGTCGGGCATTACGATCCGACAAGGTTTTAAGCAGCCGAATTTACTCGCACGAAGTATTCAAAAATCAGGTTTGAAGGTACAAACAGCCGTTGAAAATCCGATTTCATACACCGTTTTTCCTAATCCTTTTATGGATAAGTTACGCATTCAATTCTCAGAGAAAAGTACGTCAAAATCCTATTTGGTCATCTATGATATTGTGGGAAGCGTCATGTGGGAAGCCACTTATCCTGAGGGAATTACTGAGATTAATCTAACTGATTTTCAGAATTTTCGTCCAGCGAAATATGTCTTGCACGTGGTACAAACGATGGGTAAGCCTTTCGTGGCTAGTATCGTAAAGGAATAACTATTGGTTGATGATTTTGCCATCCTGCATTTCAATGATGCGTGATGTTTTGTGTGCAAATTCATTATCGTGTGTAACGATAAGAAGCGTTTGATGGAATTCTTCGGCCAATTGTTGGAAGGTTTGAAACACAATATCGCTATTTTTTTTATCCAAATTTCCAGTTGGCTCATCACCCATAATCAACAACGGGTCATTGATTAACGCGCGTGCAATGGCAACGCGTTGTTTTTGACCACCTGATAATTGGTTGGGCATTTTAAGGGCCTCGTTTGAAATGCCTAACACCTTCAACTTTTCATAGGCTCGGTACTCTACCTCGGATTCACTGTATTTTCCTAGTTTTAAGCCGGGTAACATGACGTTTTTGAGAACATTGAATTCATTCAGCAAGTAGTGAAACTGAAATACAAATCCGATTTTTTCGTTACGAACACGCGCTAACTCCTTTTCTGATTTAACGGCCATGGCCACGTTATCGATGAACAATTCGCCCTCATAGTCGGTGTCCATGGTTGAAAGGATATACAAAAGCGTCGACTTCCCACATCCAGATTTACCAATCACCGAAACGAATTCACTTTGATTCAAACTGAAGTTGATGTTGTCTAACACCTTCACCGTCATGGGATCATGAAAGTATTTGGTGATGTTCGTAGCCCGTAAAACTTCTTTGTGAATATGTTCCATGCTTATTTTCCGCGAATGATGATGACAGGGTCGATCTTACTGGCTTTACGCGATGGAAAATAGCCTGCAAAGTAGGTGGTAACAATGGAGAAAATGCCCCCAATGATATAAAATGCTGGATTGTAATTAATGGGATAGGTTTTGATGGTGGGTAGGGATTCTGTATTAAATGGGATGTTATCGATGATATTGGACATGCCAAAACCCACCAATAAACCTAAGATTCCACCAAAAATACCAATACTTAACGCAATGAAGATAAAGATAAGGTTCACATCTTTTCCTGAAAAACCGATGGCCTTCATGATGGCAATCGAATCCATTTTTTCATAAATCATCATGTTCAGGATATTGTAAATACCAAATCCCGCAACGATCAATAAGGTGACTCCCACCGCATATGAGATAATGCTACGGACTGAACTTCCTGTTTCAAACTGTGAGTTAGCTTGTTGGATATCGATTGCGTCTGTCTCGTAGTAGCGTTGATACTCTTTCGCCATGGCTGGCGCTTGCAAGATGTCTTTTAACTTTACTTGTACGTCTGTAATGTAATTGTTGGAAACGCCCAATAGTTTTTGTGTCGTGCTAATCGAACAATAGCTTTGAACTTTATCCAAATCTTGAAGGCCTGATTGGAAGTAGCCGACTACCTTGAGTTGCAAGCGCTCGCCTTTGCTTGTCGTTACTTGAACGACATCTCCAATGTTTGCGGCCATTTTATCAGCCACGCCTTTGCCTAAAATGATACTATTTGGTATGTTTTTCAGGTCTAGGTAGTTGCCACGCGTCACATAACCACTGAACATGAATAGTCGATTTTCTTCATCGGGGTCGATGCCATTGATCACACCTGTTAGATCGATTGTGCCTACGTTATAAAAAACTTGTGCATTGATTTTTGGGGCAACGCCTAAAACCCGAGCATCTTGCTTGATGGCATGCATGATTTGCGCGCTATTATACAATTCGATCCGTTGGTTTTTAGGCTTAACCGAATAAACAAAGTTGGCCGTATGAGGCATCATTAAGTCGATCGGTTGTTTTTTGGATACATTGATGTCATGGTATAGCCGAATGTGCGCAGTCCGGTTCATGATTAAACCGTCCAGTAAATCATTCAATCCATTCATGAATCCGAGTAAAGTAACGAACATCGCAATGGAGAACGTCACACCTACCGCAGCAACAAGTGTTTGTTTCCAGCGGGCGAGTAATAATGAAATCGATACCTGAACAATTAATTTTAAATTCATTATTTAGGCTTTACCACTTGATCCTTACTACTTAGTCCGCTTAGAATTTCTGCTTTTTGGAAATCGGTTAGCCCAAGTTTAACCGTACGTGTGGTCCCATCTGCTAGGGTAACAATGGAATCATTTTTCAAGTAGTTGCGCGGAAGTATTAAGGCGTTCTGTTTCGTTCGAAGAATGATATTTGCTTCAAATGTGACGTTTGGATACAGTTTTTTAGGTGCTTTCGTAAAGCTTGCTTCCACCAGAAAAGTCTTGTTACGTTCGTTCATGATGGAAGCAATTTTGGTTACTTTTGCTTCAAAAACTTGGTTTTTATACGCGTCAAAGGTGAGCGCAACTTGTTGACCTAGCTGCACTTGGAAAATGTCATTCTCGTCTACTTGCAGTTCAAGTAGGTAGTTCTGTGTATTTCCTAGGACTGCAATCGGTGTTTGCGGGCTTACGAGTTCCCCTTTTTCTTTTAACAAGTTGAAAACCGTCCCTTTCACTTGACTTTTTAGAATGAAATCCTCCGATTGTCTCGCTGAAATCTGTACGTTTTTTTTCGTCTGTGCTGAACTGAAATTGATTTGTCGGCGCAAATCTGTTAGGCGCTGTTGGGCCGATACATAATTAGCCTTCGAACTTTGGTAGTTCAATTCAGCTTGTTCGTAGGCGACGCGTGTGCCAACTTGCTGTGCCCAGAGGGCTTTTTGACGTGCAAATAAACTGGAATCTAATTTAAGTTTTGATTTCGAGGTTTGAACGATGGCTTCTGCTTCAACTAGTTTTCCTTGGTTGTTTGCTTGGTCATTAAAATTCGCATTCAGCTTTGCGTTTTCTAAATTAAACTTTTGCGTCTCATTCGACACGCGTAATAAGGGTGTGCCTACCTCAACTGCTTGTCCTTCTTGCACATAAATTTCTTCGATGATTCCACTAATTGAAACAAAAGCTTGGTATTGATCGGCTGACTTGATTGTGCCGGATGCATAGATGGATTCGGTGATGTTGCCTGACGTAGGTGAAATGCTTTCTTCTTTTTTGGAACAGGCCATGAGCAGCCAAAGTCCAGCCAAAATGAGTGATTGGTTTAATTTCATTTTGCTAAATTAAACTTTTCGCGCAATAGAAAAAATGATATTAATCCCGAATGCACCTGATGCTAAATCCAGCGTCTTTATCGTTAGTGGAGGTTGTAGCGTTTCCATTTAAAGTAGGAATTACATATGCTCGGGCATGGGTTGTGGAGAAAGATGATTTAGACCAATAATGTGTCGTGCTCCCTCGATTTGAAAGTACTCCAGTAAGGCCCATTAATCCTGCAGCATGCATTTTCAAATCCGAATTGAAAAGACTGTTTAAATTTGAAGTTACCAAGTCAACCGCTTGCCATTCAGCATAAGTAGGTAATCGCCAACCTATTCCTAGCTCAATGGTACAGGGGTCATTTGCTTTCGCCCAATCCGTGTTTTCAAGAGCTTGGGAAGGCCAAGCTGTGGAAGGAGTTCGCGTGGTTGTATACCTGTAGCCTTTTTTAGCCCCAAATTGCCAATACCAGCCTGAAGCTGCCTCCGTGTTATCCGTAGCTGTGAGTGGTGGATTCGTTGAACCTAGATTTTGCATGAGCCAACATTTTTGAGTTCCGGTTATCGACGAATAGGCTAACTCATAAACGATATTTTTATTAACTGGCGCTACTCCGCGTGTTGTTACGTGATTCACCGCAAGTATCGTGCAGGGTAATAAGGGATTTAATTGTCCGGTTGGATAAACACCCTCATAGGTTAATTTTTTTCCGGCGCGATTAATATATTCTTCTCGGCTTGAAGTTAATCTGCCCTCAGGAGTTACGGTTTGGCCATAACCTATGGTTATACATAAAAAGAAAATCCCTACAGAAAGTTTAATATTCATAGTCAAATTGGATTCGGTCACCAGCCGCTAATTCGAATGCGCTATTATTGGCTGGTGTATAAGTAACTATTCTTGCGTTAACAGAGTAAGCATCTTTATCAATTCTTATCCCATTAATAAACATTTGAATCTTGCTGTGTGAAACAGGTGTTTGCGTTAATGTAAAAGTTAACTGATTTGTTGTGGCAAAAAACTGATCACTCTCATCGGTATCGGGAGCGGATACAGTCCACGTAGAACCTACTACCTTAAGTACATAGCCAGCCGTGCTTGGGGCTAAACTTGTCACGGCCCCAGTGCCGTTACCTACCAACAAACTTCCAGCACTTAGGGTCGCAGCTCCCGTTCCTCCTTGGGCAACGCCCACGGTTCCCGTCGAAGTCAATACTTTTGAGGCATCTGTAAAGATTACCTTGGAGGCTGTTAGTGCACTATTTGTTTGAGATCCGGTTACAACGAGGTTACCACCAATCGACGAATTGCCGCTAGAGGTTAGACTGGCAAATGTTTTAGCTCCCGCAATTGTTTGTGTTCCGGTGGTTATAATGCCCGGATTGGTGCCATCCGCCGGACTGAGACTAATTTCTCCACCGGCTGTAATTGTCAATCCTTTTGCCGTCGCGCTTGCATTGACCGACCCTAGTGTCACAGCAGGGGAAGCATTTTCTGCCGCCCAAACTCCAGAGCGCGAGATTAATACTTGACCATCCGTTCCTGGACTAATAGCTGTGACAGCGGATGTTCCAGCTCCCACGAGTAAGGCAGCACTTGTTAGGGTGGTAGCTCCCGTTCCTCCTTGGGCAACGCCCACAATTCCCGTCGAAGTCAATGCTTTTGAGGCATCTGTAAAGATTACCTTGGAGGCTGTTAGTGCACTATTTGTTTGTGTTCCGGTTACAACGAGGTTTCCGCCAACTGACGAATTGC
>JAIXRT010000089.1 GCA_027485075.1 Cytophagaceae bacterium | reverse complement strand
TTTATTCAAGAATCAGGTTCAAGCTTAGCGGGTTTTTATCTAAATCAATATGATGTTTTAGTTGCCCAAATTAAACAGGCCCTAAAGACTGAACGTAAAGTTTGGGTGATGGGGGTAACTTTTGGGTTATTGGACTGGGTCGATTCAGGTCAAGATTTTTCGTTTTGGCAGGAAGCTGTCTCGGAAGGGCGTTTGATGGTGATGGAAACCGGTGGGATGAAGGGGCGCCGCGAAGAGTGGATTCGAGAACGCGTACATGAATTTTTAAAATCCTCCATGGGCCTTCATCAAATCGCCTCGGAGTATGGGATGACTGAATTGTTTTCCCAGGCATATGCAGAAACCGATGGGGTTTTTACACCAGGTATTTCGATGCGGGTCCAATTGCGGGAGGTGACAGATCCATTTGCAAAGGTGACGAAGCCAGGCCGCGTGGGGGGTATTCAAATTATTGATTTAGCCAATATTGATTCGTGTCCCTTTATTGAAACCAAAGATTTAGGATCATTGGAAGAAGATGGAATCAGATTTAAAGTCTTAGGTCGCTTTGACAATTCAGAAATTCGCGGATGCAACTTGATGGTCGATCAAGGATGGGGAACTAGCCAAGCTGAGCCGTCCGTGTAAAATTCATTTTTCCAAATAGGCACTTCTTTTTTCAAGGTATCAATCAGCCATTCGCAGGCTTTAAATGCCTCTGCCCGGTGGACGGAACAAACGCCGATGATCACTGCGATGTCACCAATTTCTAATTTCCCTGTCCGATGGGCTACACTAATCTTACGAATGGGCCATTGGGCGGCAGCTTCGGTCGCGATGCGTTCCATTTGTTTTTTGGCCATAGCATTGTACGCTTCCATGGTCAAATTTTCAACATCCTTATTTTGGTTTTTGTTGCGAATAGTCCCTACAAATAGACAGATGCCCCCAGCTTCCGGATCCTGCAAATAGTGGTAGCTCGCGTCAATCGATAGTGGCGTTTCACTAAGGAGAATTTGATGTGTCATTTGCGCGCGTAAGTAATGTAGCTGAATTGATATGCATTTTGCTCGTCGGTAACCCCGCGCTCTTGCTCCGTTACTTCCCAGATCGCTGGTGAAATCTCTGGGAAAAAGGCATCGCCCTCAAAAATATCATGTAGTTGGGTCACTAAAATCTGATCTGCCAAAGGCAAACTCAATTGATAAATTTCCGCACCTCCTACGATAAATATATCATCTCGTGAAATGGACTTGGCTTTTAATATCGCCTCCTCCACGGAGTGAGCCAGGATAACGCCTTCGATTTTTAAATCTTGCTGTCTACTGATGACAACGGTCGTGCGGTTAGGGAGTGGTCTGCCAATGGATTCAAACGTTTTGCGACCCATGATGATCACATGCCCGGTAGTCAAGGCTTTGAATCGTTTTAAGTCGGCAGGCAAATGCCAAATCAACGCATTGTTTTTTCCAATTACTCGATTTTCATCGAAAGCGACCAAAATTTTTAGCACGATTTTAGGTTTTAGTTGTCAAAAATAAGGGATTTTTTCGCTGGATTGTCGTCGTGAATTTTATTTTCAAAAACACTTCCCTTTTCGGGGGTAAAGCCCTAATTTTGTACAATTTTTGAGCCTAGTCCTTAGGTGGTCAAAATTAACTAGTCAATACCCTTAAAATTAACACACCCTGTGCCTAAAGATTCGTCGATTAAATCTGTCCTTATTATTGGTTCTGGTCCTATTGTGATTGGTCAAGCCTGTGAATTTGATTATTCTGGTTCTCAAGCTGCTCGTTCCCTACGGGAGGAAGGCATTGAAGTAATCTTGATTAATTCAAATCCGGCCACAATCATGACCGATCCGATGAATGCGGATCATGTGTATTTGAAACCACTCGAAAAAGCTTCGATTATTCATATTTTGGAGAATCACAAAATTGATGCGGTTTTACCTACCATGGGTGGTCAAACGGCTTTGAACTTGGCCATCGACTGTGATGCGGCAGGGATTTGGGAAAAATATGGTGTGCGTATTATTGGGGTAGATATTGCGGCGATTGAGACGACAGAAGATCGGGAGAAATTCCGGTTAAAGATGATTGAAATTGGCGTGGGCGTTTGTAAAGGACGTACGGCTCGTTCGTTTCTGGAAGGAAAAGAAATCGCGCAAGAGACAGGTTTCCCCTTAGTAATTCGTCCATCCTTCACATTAGGTGGAACGGGTGGCGGTTTCGTGCATGATCCTAAAGATTTCGATGCTGCCTTGAATAAAGGTTTGCACGCTTCGCCAACCCATGAGGTGTTGGTGGAGCAATCCATCATGGGTTGGCAAGAATATGAATTAGAACTTTTACGCGATAATTTAGGGAACGTCATCATTATCTGTTCGATCGAAAACTTCGATCCGATGGGTATTCACACGGGGGATTCGATTACCGTGGCGCCAGCGATGACGTTGCCAGATACGATTTACCAACGGATGCGCGACATGGCCATCAAGATGATGAATGCCATAGGCCAATTTGCCGGTGGGTGTAACGTTCAGTTCTCGTTGAATCCAGAAACAGATGAAATTATTGCGATTGAGATTAACCCACGGGTGTCTCGCTCGTCTGCATTGGCCTCTAAAGCAACAGGATATCCGATCGCGAAGATCGCTGCCAAAATGGCGATCGGTTATAATTTAGATGAATTAACCAATGCGATTACGGGAACAACCTCGGCCTATTTCGAGCCAGCGTTAGATTACGTGATTGTAAAAGTTCCGCGTTGGAACTTCGATAAATTTAAAGGTGCAGATCGTACACTAGGATTACAAATGAAATCCGTAGGTGAGACCATGGGTATCGGTCGGAACTTCCAGGAAGCACTTCAGAAAGCATGCCAGTCTCTAGAGATTAAGCGAAATGGAATGGGTGCAGACGGAAAAGAATTGCGCGATCAGGATGCGATTATGTATTCGTTGGCAAATCCTTCTTGGAACCGCTTGTTCCATATCTACGATGCGTTCAAGATGGGAATTTCGTTTAAGACGATCCAACAATTAACGAAGATCAACAAATGGTTCTTGAACCAAATTGAGGATTTGGTTCGTGTAGAACGCGAAGTGGAGAAATATACGATCTCGAATATCCCTAAAGAATTATTAGAGGAGGCGAAACATAAAGGATTCGCAGATCGCCAAATTGCCCATACGCTTCGTTGCCTCGAATCGGAGGTTTACGATAAGCGCAATTCCATGGGCATTAAGCGTATTTACAAATGTGTAGATACTTGTGCTGCGGAATTTGAGGCGAAGACGCCATATTACTATTCGACTTTTGGCCAAGAAGGAGCTTCGGCTGTTTTGGATAACGAATCAATTGTTTCGGCTAAGAAAAAAGTGGTTGTATTAGGTTCAGGCCCGAACCGAATTGGCCAGGGAATTGAATTTGATTATTCATGTGTTCATGGCGTTTTGGCGGCGAAAGAAGCTGGTTATGAGACGATTATGATCAACTCGAATCCAGAGACGGTGTCCACCGATTTTGATATTGCAGATAAATTATATTTTGAGCCCGTGTTCTGGGAGCACGTGTATGACATCATCCAGCATGAGAAGCCGGAAGGTGTAATTGTGCAATTAGGTGGTCAAACGGCCTTGAAACTAGCGGAGAAATTATCGAAGTATGGTATCAAGATTTTAGGTACTTCGTTTGAGGCCTTGGATTTAGCGGAAGATCGCGGTGCTTTCTCTAGCTTGCTAAAAGACTTAGGAATTCCGTATCCGAAATTTGGCGTTTGTGAAGATGCGGATAATGCCGTGGCTTTAGGACGTGAATTAGGATATCCGTTGTTGGTTCGTCCGTCGTATGTATTAGGTGGCCAGTCGATGAAGATTGTCATCAACGAGCAAGAATTGGAACAACATGTGGTGGATATTTTACGTGATATTCCGGGAAATAAAATCTTGTTAGATCACTTCTTAGAGAATGCGATTGAGGCGGAGGCAGATGCCATTTGTGATGGGGAAGATGTATATATCATCGGTTTGATGGAGCATATTGAGCCAGCGGGTATCCACTCGGGAGATTCGCATTCGGTCTTGCCACCATTCGATTTGTCTGACAATGTCATCAAACAAATCGAAGATCATACGCGTAAAATTGCGGTTGCTTTGAAGACGAAAGGTTTATTGAATATTCAATTTGCCGTGAAAGATGAGGTGGTATACATCATTGAAGCAAATCCTCGGGCATCTCGTACGGTACCATTTATTTGCAAGGCCTACCAAGAGCCTTATGTAAATTATGCGACCAAAGTGATGTTGGGAGATAAAAAAGTAAAGGATTTCAATTTCAAACCAGTCAAAAAAGGGTACGCAATTAAGATTCCTGTATTTTCGTTCAGTAAATTTCCAAACGTAAATATGGAGTTAGGACCTGAAATGAAATCAACGGGTGAGGCGATTTACTTCATCGATGATTTGAAAGACGATTTCTTCCGTAAAGTATATGGAGAAAGAAATTTATACTTAAGTAGGTAAAATGTTAAAACTTATTGCCCTTATTTTAGTTTTTATCTACGTGGTGATTCCATTGCTTCGTTTTTTAATGAAGGCTTTTGTCATCACGCAGGTGCATAAGAAGATGTCTGAGCAAGATATTCGAGCGAAGCAGGCAGCTTCCAAAGCTCGCAAAGAGGGTACGATAGATGTGGATTATGTGCCACCGAAATCAAAGTCTAAGTCAGATGAAGTGGGGGGAGATTATGTCCCGTATGAAGAAATAAAAGATTAATATGTTCAAACGCATTTTGCTTTATTTCATGCTGTTTACCTGTCTTTTAACTAAAGATGGTATTTCGTATGCGTTTGATTTATTGAAGGAGACAGCAGAGATATCCATGTTTACGGATGTAGAATGGGAAGATGCGAAAGAGGAAGAAGGATCACCGGAAGACTGGTGGAATCATGGCGCATTAGATAATTTAGTTTTAAACGTACAAATACCTAACCTGAAAAAGACTTCGTTTCCTGAGCGAAATGAGTCTGAATTGAACGTGCTCCTCGAGCAAGTAAGTCCCCCTCCCCGCATGGCATAATACGCCTGCCTTATTGAAACAAAATCATTAAATCTTCTTGTAAACTATGTCTGCGATGGCATAGTGATTTATTCGTTATGAAAACATACGCATTAGCGTCTGCGTTTATCTGTACGATTTTTATAGGCTTTAGTCAAGACAAAAACTACAAAAATCAGATAAACCCGACCTTAACTGAAAAAATAAATTTGCAACGTACTGTGGAGGAAAAAGAAAGTAAGCCTTCGACACAAACACCTAAATACCAGCCTAAATCATCCAATGTGGAATGGATAGATACGGTGAAAAAGAAAAATCAACCGCCTTCCTATAAGCAACATGGAGGAAGGCCTAACTAAGTAGAAATGAAAAAATACCTATTCGGAATATTACTTCTGAGCGCTTGTTCAACTGAAAAAGAAGAAACAGTTGAAGTCCAAACGCTGGAGGTATCAACTCCTATTGCCATAGATACAACGATTCAACAGGAGTTTGTTGCCGATATTCATGCCGTTCAAAACGTAGAGATTCGTGCACGTGTCAAAGGCTACCTTGATCGAATTTTAGTTGACGAAGGAAAACAAGTAAAAAGAGGTCAGATCATGTTCACGATAAATAGTCAAGAATATGTAACTGATTTAGCGAAAGCAAAATCGGTACTTAATCAAGCATCTGCCGAGTTAAAAGCAGAGGAATTGACTTTAGTGAATACCCGTTTGCTCGTGGATAAAAATGTTATTTCTAAAAATCAGTTGGCTATTTCCTTAGCCAAAGTAGATGGCCTGAAAGCAAAACGTGAGGAGGCATTAGCCCATGTGCGTGCCGCGGAATTGAAAGTGGAACACTCGAATATTCGGGCACCTTTTGATGGTATCGTAGACCGTTTACCATTTAAGCGAGGCTCCTTAGTAGACGAAGGAACGTTATTGACAACATTGTCCGACAACCAAAATGTATTCGCCTATTTCAACGTATCCGAACAAGAATACTTAGCCTTTAGTGATCAGGGAGGGGTAAACAAATCAGCCACGGTTCGTTTGGTTTTAGCGAATGGCGAAAGCTATCCCCAACAGGGTCTAGTTGAAACAATCGAAGGAGAATTTGATAAAAACACCGGAAATATTGCTTTCCGTGCGCGTTTCTCAAATCCGAATAAGTTACTTCGACATGGGGCATCCGGAAAGGTACAATTACCTAAAAAGGTATCCGGCTATTGGGCCATTCCCCAAAAGTCTGTTTTCGAAATTCAAGAGAAAAGTTATGTGTTCGTCAAGGATGCAAGTGGTATTGTCAAGATGAAAAGTATCGTCCCAGACTTACGAATTCCGCATTTTTACTTGGTTAAAAGTGGATTTTCAGCCCAAGACACCGTGCTAATTGAGGGTATCCAATTGGTGAAACAAGGTCAAAAAATCAAGTCGACCTTCAAGCCGATGCGCCAATTATTAACGGAATATAAAGCACTGTAACATGGTCCAACAATTCATAACCCGACCGGTATTATCGATCGTTGTATCGATATTTATCGTGATTTTAGGGGTGATTGCCATGAAGCAATTGCCCATTACGCAGTTTCCGGATATTGTTCCGCCCGCGGTAACCGTGACGACGAAGTACACGGGAGCAAATGCAGAAGTTTGTGCCAAAGCCGTGGTGACTCCACTCGAACGCGCCATCAACGGGGTAGCTGGGATGACGTACATGACCTCCGTTTCAGGTAACGACGGAACCAGTATTATTCAGGTCTATTTTCAGGTCGGTACTGACCCTGACGTGGCCGCGGTAAACGTGCAAACACGTGTACAAACCGTGCTGGATGAACTACCTGAAGAGGTAATCAAGGCCGGAGTTATCACCGAGAAAGAGGTGAATAGTATGTTGTTGTACGTGAATCTATTGAGTGAGGATACGGATATCGATGAGAAGTTCATTTTTAACTTTGCCGATATCAACGTACTTCCCGAGTTGAAGCGTATCGATGGCGTAGGTTTTGCGGATATTATGGGACAGCGTGAATACGCCATGCGTATTTGGTTGCATCCGGATCGATTATTTGCATACAAGCTTTCAGCCGAAGATGTGATTCAAGCTTTGCGAAATCAAAACGTAGAAGCTGCTCCGGGAAAAATCGGAGAGAGCTCGGGTAAACATCCGCAAGCTTTGCAATATGTCATGCGTTACACCGGGAAGTTTACTCAGGTGGCTCAGTATGAGAATTTAGTGATTAAGGCAACGGAGACTGGTCAAATTTTACGTTTGAAGGATTTAGCCGATGTGGAATTTGGGTCACTGGATTACGACGTACTTTCGAAAGAAAATGGCCGACCGTCCGCTGCGATTTTATTAAAGCAGCGCCCGGGTTCTAATGCCGCGGAGGTTATTGAGAATGTAAAGAAACGTTTAGGGGAATTAAAGACGACAACCTTTCCGCCGGGCATGGGTTTTACGATTTCGTATGACGTTTCTCGTTTCTTAGATGCCTCGATTCAGGAAGTAATCAAGACTTTATTGGAGGCCTTTTTGTTGGTAGCTCTTGTCGTATTTATCTTCTTGCAGGATTGGCGCGCGACGCTCGTGCCCATCATTGCGGTGCCCGTTTCGCTGGTTGGGACGTTTACGTTTATGCTGGCTTTCGGGTTTTCGATTAACTTGTTGACCTTATTTTCGTTGGTCCTAGCCATCGGTATTGTGGTGGATAACGCGATTGTTGTCGTAGAGGCGGTCCATGCCAAAATGGAGGGAAAAGACATGCCTGTTCTCGCCGCCACGCAAGAGGCGATGCACGAGATTTCTGGGGCAATTCTAGCGATTACGTTGGTGATGGGAGCCGTATTTGTTCCGGTGGCGTTTCTTTCTGGGCCGATTGGAGTATTCTTCCGACAGTTCTCAGTTACGATGGCGATATCTATCGCGCTTTCTGGCTTAACGGCGTTGACCTTAACTCCCGCACTTTGCGTGTTGTTGCTGAAAAAGCCGGAACACAATCAAAAAGGCTGGTTAGGTAAATTCTTCCATGCCTTTAACCAGCGCTATGATGCGATCGCTCAAAAATACTTGGTTTGGGTAGGTGCTTTGATTAGTAAGCGCTTGTTGATGTGGATGATTTTACTCGGATCCGTAGTGGGAACAGCCGTTTTATCTGGCATCGTGCCGAGTGGATTTATTCCTTCGGAGGATCAGGGGACGTTGTATGTGAATGCGACGACTCCGGCTGGCGCGACATTAGAGCGTACCGAAAGTGTGATGGATCAGGTATATAAATCGATTAAAGGGATAGATGCGATTGAGTCCTTTTCTACCTTGGCTGGATTTAGTTTGTTGACCGATGGTTCTGGAGCATCTTATGGTACGGGTATTATCACCTTAAAACCGTGGGAGGAGCGTAAAGAGACCGTAGATGAATTAACGGAAATCATTCGTTCAAAGACGAATGGGATTAAGGATGCCAGCATTCAGTTTTTCCCGCCGCCGGCTGTTCCTGGTTTTGGAAATGCGTCTGGTTTTGAGTTCCGTATTCAGGACCGAAGTGGTTCGGGGGATCTGCAAAAGCTCGCATCGGTATCAAATGATTTTGCTAAAAAACTCAATGAGGCGCCTGAAATTCAGAATACGTTCTCGAGTTTTGACCCATCCTTTCCACAGTACATGTTGGAAGTAGACCAAGAAGCTGCCGCGCAAAAAGGCGTGAATGTGCTTCCAGCGATGGATAACCTGCAGACATTGTTGGGTAGTTTCTATGCGACGAACTTCATTCGTTTTGGCCAAATGTACAAAGTCATGGTCCAAGTGGATCCGCGTTACCGCGCGCATCCGGATGATGTGTTGAAGTTTTATGCAAAGAACAAAGACGGAGAAATGGTTCCTTATTCTTCTTTCGTGAAGATGAAAAGGGTATATGGTCCGGAGCAATTTACCCGCTACAACATGTTTACGTCGGCGATGGTGAATGGCGAACCAGCACCCGGATTCAGTTCTGGTGCGGTGTTGGATATCATCCGTGCGCAAGCGTTAAAGAGTTTGCCTCGTGGATATACGCTAGAATGGTCGGGCATGACGCGTGAAGAAGATTTGGCAGGAAATCAGGCCATTTTCATTTTTGCGATCTGTTTGTTATTCGTCTATCTGTTGCTAGCCGCGCAATATGAATCCTTCTTATTGCCATTCCCCGTGCTACTTTTCTTGCCGATGGGTGCGATGGGAACCTATGCGTTCTTGTATCTATTTGGCCTACAAAACAACATTTATGCCCAAGTAGCGCTCGTAATGTTGATTGGTTTGTTAGGAAAGAATGCCATCCTAATCGTGGAGTTCGCCATTGCGAAACAGAAGGAAGGGGCATCGATCATCGAGGCTGCGAAAGAGGGAGCTTTCTCTCGTTTGCGCCCAATTTTGATGACTTCTTTTGCTTTTGTTGCCGGATTGATTCCATTGATGATTGCCTCTGGTGCAGGGGCCATTGGTAACCGGACGATTGGAACGGCATCCGCTGGTGGGATGATTTTAGGAACGGTAGGTGGTTTGTTAGTAATCCCGGGATTGTACGTGGTGTTCGCATCACTCTCGGCTAAATGGTCAAAAAATGAGAAATAGATTTTGGATTTTATTGGTTGGCCTAGGAATCATTTCCTGCCAATCAAACTTGAGCGTTCAGAATCGGGTGAATGCAGATTTAGATACGTACCGACAGCCCAATGAGCAAGCCTCCGTTTCGGATGTGCAAGCATGCTGGAAGCGAGACAGTTTGTTAGTCCAACTAATTGATTCCGTGCTGGTTCGTAGTAATGACATCAAGATTGGGTTTCTGGAAACGGCCGCATCTCGGGCAGATTTTGTGTATCAGCGCGGGTTGCGTATGCCAACCGTCGGTGGAGTTGTCCAACCAAGCTTACGTCGTTTTGGTAAGTATACGATGGATGGGGTCGGTAATTTTGATACCAAGTTTTCAACCAATATCACGCGGGAACAAATTATTCCAGAAAATTTGCCCGATTTATTGATCGGCGTGCAGTCTAGTTGGGAATGGGATATTTGGGGAAAATTGGCCAAACGGAAAAAGGCCAGTGCCCTACGGTATTTGGCAACGGAATCTGGGCAGCAGTGGTTAATTACCTCGCTCGTGGCTGAAGTAGCAAGTGCGTATGGTCAGCTGATTGCATTGGACAAAGAAATGGATATTTTGAAAGCCAATATTGACATTCAGCGGAAGGCTTTTGAGTTGGTCAAGGTGCAGAAAGAGGCGGGCGTTGTGAATGAGTCGGCGGTCCAACAACTCGAAGCGCAATTACTAAATTCACGCGCACAAGAGGGTGATGTTTTGCAGCAAATTACGGTATTAGAGAATCAGGTACGGTATTACCTGAATAAACCGGGAGCTGTCATTAAGCGTTCGCCATTTCCTTTTCAGTGTTCATTGGATAGTTCTTTGTTTGCGCATGTGCAGATTGATCAGTTGGAAAGACGGCCAGATATCCGACAAGCGAAATTGAATTTGTCGGCAGCTTTTGAGTCGAAGGAAAGCGCCAAATTAGCCTTGAAACCATCCGTGGTTTTATCAGGAATTTTAGGTGTTCAAGGTTTTCAGCCGGCTTATTTGTTTCAATTGCCTGCTTCGATGGCGTATCAATTATTGGGTGGTATTACCACGCCATGGTTGAATCGTTCGGCGATTTCTGCGGATATTTTGCGTACGGACGCGCAATGGAAAGTGCAGGATTTGGCCTATCAAAATGCTTTGATTCAGGGGTATTTGGAATGGGATACCCAGGTAAAATCGCTAGGTTATTTGCAGCGCCAAAGTCAGTTAAAGGAGCGGGAGGTATTACTCACAAAAGGTGCAATAAACACTGTGGGGACACTATTTTTAACCGCGAATGCGAGTTATTTGGAAGTCTTAACTGCCCAGCAAAATGCCTTGCGATCTGAATTGGAGTTGCTAGAATACTCGCGTAAACGCTGGACACATGCCATCCAATTGTATCGGGTATTAGGAGGTGGCTGGTAATACCAGCGATTCGATCACCTTAGGGAAGTCTCGGTGTTCAAGCACTTGACCCTTTTTGGCTACATCTTCCGGAGTATCACTCGGTAAAACGGGGAAAGAGCTCTGGAAGATGATGGCACCTTCGTCGTAATGTTCATTTACATAATGGATCGTAATGCCTGATTCTTGCTCGCCAGCTGCCACAACGGCTTCATGGACAAAATGGCCATACATGCCTTTTCCTCCAAATTTTGGAAGTAAAGCCGGATGTAAATTGATGATTTTTTGTGGGTATGCCTGAACAAATTCGGAAGGGATGAGCCATAGAAAACCAGCTAAAATGACCCAATCGGTATGTAAAGATTGAATTTTTCGCAGCACTGTTCCGTTTTTGTACTCCTCACGGGTAAATAAACTACATGGAATTTGAAGACGTTCTGCCCGTTGTAAGACCCCGGCTTCTGGATTATTGCAAAAAATATGCGTGATTTTTACCTCAGCTGATCCGGTGAAATGTTCAATGATCTTTTCGGCGTTAGAGCCGGAACCGGAGGCAAAAATGACAATATTCTTCACGGGAGCTAAATTTATTTGCGCAAATTTAAGGCATATTCAGGAACCTTTCGGGATTTGTCTTAGTTTTGTTTCCGTTTGAAACTTCACATATGAAAATAGGGATCATTTGTTATCCGACCTACGGGGGAAGTGGCGTAGTGGCAACCGAGCTAGGGAAGGCCCTCGCATCAGTAGGGCATGAGGTGCATTTTATTACCTATACGCAGCCACCCAGATTGGATTTTTTCAGTGAAAATATCTTCTACCACGAAGTTTCAGTAGCGTCCTATCCCTTGTTTGAATATCTGCCGTATGAGTCAGCTTTGGCTTCAAAAATGGTGGATGTTACCGTAAATGAGCAGTTGGATTTAATCCACGTTCACTACGCAATTCCGCATGCATCGGCGGCATATTTAGCGAAACAGATCTTGAAATATAAGGGCATTCATGTGCCCGTGATTACTACCTTGCATGGAACCGACATTACGTTGGTGGGCCGTGATCCTTCATTTGAGCCCGTCGTTACCTTCTCCATTAACGAGTCGGATGGCGTGACTGCGGTGTCTGAAAGTCTGCGAAATGACACCTATTCTTCCTTTGAAATTCTGAGTAATATCGAGGTGATTCCCAATTTTATAGACTTAAATCGATTTCAGAAACAGTCCAAAGGGCATTTTAAATTAGCGATTTGTCCTAATGGCGAAAAGCTTTTAATGCATACGTCGAATTTCCGGAAGGTGAAGCGTATTCAAGATATTATTCAGGTCTTTGCCAAAGTCCAAAAACAAGTTCCAGCGAAATTATTGCTGGTGGGCGACGGTCCCGAGCGTTCCGGTATGGAGGCATTATGTCGTGATTTAGGAGTAGCTGCGGATGTGCGTTTTTTAGGCAAATTGGATACGATCGAGGAGGCACTTTCGCTGGCGGATCTATTCTTTTTGACGTCAGAGAAGGAGAGTTTTGGTCTTGCGGCCCTAGAGGCTATGGCCTGCGAAGTACCTGTTATATCATCCAACGCGGGTGGAATTACCGAAGTGAATATTCATGGTGAGACTGGTTTTGTCAGTGAAATCGGTGACGTCGACGACATGGTGGCGAACACGATTAAGATCTTAACGGATGAAGGTTTACATGTGCAGATGAAGGCCAATGCCCTGGCACGGGCAAAGGAGTTTTCGCTAGAAAAAATTCTTCCTATGTATGAGCGCTACTATGAAAAAATAGTTGGCCAAAGCTGGAAATTCCCCACTCAAAAATTTACAGATGCTGAATAAGCGTCACGGTGCTTGTGTCTGTGGTGTGGGCCAACAATTCCTTCGTTGTTTTTTGTAAGGCTGGATGAAGCACATCAGGGGCAATTTCTGCCAGTGGTATTAAGATGAATTTACGGTCTTGCATGCGTGGATGCGGAAGTTCTAGTGATTCTGATTTGAACTGTAAATCTTCCATCAGCAAAATGTCTAAATCAATGCTACGCGGTCCCCAACGAACATCTCGAATTCGGCCAAAATGGGCCTCTATAGCCAATAAATTTCTTAAAATTTCTTCCGGATTTTGTGTGGTGTCAACTTCAATCACCTGATTAAGGAAGTCGGCCTGATCCGTCATCCCCCATGCGGCAGTTTGGTACAAGCTAGATTTTTGCCGTATGCACCCAATTTTTTTTTCAATCAAAGGGTATGTCTGTTCAAAAATTTCCCGTGTATTTCCTAGATTGCCACCCAAAGAGAGGAATGCGGTCATGCTGCTGAATTTATTTGCCGACAAACTTACACATTTTTATGCCGAAGGATTACACGTTTGAAGACTTAAAGCCCGGGATTTTATTGTTGGCCGAACCATTTCTGGACGAGCCTGTTTTTCATCGTACGGTAATTTTGTTGTGTGAACATTCGTCTTCGCATTCGTTTGGCTTAGTTTTGAATCATCCGCAAGATGCGATTTTGGATTCGATTCGGGAAGAGAAGGTGATGGAGGAGATTCCTTTATATACCGGTGGCCCTGTGGACCAAACGATTTTGCAGTTCATTCACCGCCGGCCGGATCTCATTTCAGGGGGTCAGGAGATTTCGCCTGGCTTGTTTTGGGCCGGGGATTTCGAACAAGCGATTGAAGCCATCATCAATCAGCAAATTGAATTTAGAGATATCAAGTTTTTTGTGGGCTATTCGGGGTGGTCGGCAGGACAGCTCGAGCGCGAGGTGAAGTCGGATTCCTGGATGTTAGAACCGGCCACTTTGGATTATGTATTCGATGAAACACCGGAATCTTTGTGGCGAACGGTACTTTATCAGAAAGGTGGTAATTATCGAATTTTATCAACTTATCCGGACGATCCCTCCCTCAATTAACCTACCTTTGGCAAACCTTGGAGGATTGCCAAAGGTAAGGGGGGTTAGCTGATGCGGGCCCAGTTCGTCGTCTCCTTTCGCTGGTGCATCACTTGCTCCCGAATCATGAGATGTTTGTCCAAAGCAAGATGTGGATCACTTTCTAAAATCGCCATCGCCGTTTCTCGAGCAACCTTTAAAATTTCCCCATCCGTCGCCAAATCCGCAATCATCAAATCTATTGCCCCACTTTGACGCGTCCCTGAAATATCACCCGGCCCACGCAATTGCAAATCAACCTCCGCAATCTCAAATCCATTATTCGTGCGCACCATCGTTTCGATGCGTTTTTTGGTGTCTACCCCTAGTTTATATCCGGTCATTAAGATGCAATAACTTTGCTCCGCACCTCGGCCAACGCGTCCACGCAACTGATGTAATTGTGATAATCCGAATCGCTCCGCGCTCTCAATAATCATAATTGACGCATTTGGGACGTTCACACCCACCTCAATCACCGTCGTCGCCACCATGATCTTTGTCTCATGTTTGACAAAACGTGCCATCTCAATATCCTTATCAGCCGGCTTCATTTTCCCATGCAAAATCCCCAAAGGCACCTCCGGAAACGCCCGCGATATACTCTCATATCCATCCATTAAATCCTTGAAATCCATTTTTTCAGACTCCTCAATCAGCGGATACACGATGTAGACTTGTCGGCCTTTATCCAACTCACTCTGAATAAACGCAAACACCTGCAAGCGATGCGAGTCAAAACGATGCGTCGTCTGAATCTGTTTGCGACCCACCGGTAACTCATCGATAATCGACACATCTAAATCACCATAAAGTGTCATGGCTAAAGTTCTTGGAATCGGAGTCGCGGTCATCACCAACACGTGTGGGTGAGTCACCTTGTTTTTGTCCCAAAGTTTCGCCCGTTGCGCCACACCAAATCGATGTTGCTCGTCAATAATACACAGGCCTAAATTTTTAAACTGGACCACATCTTCGAAGATGGCATGGGTGCCCACTAATATATTCAAGTCGCCAGATTCCAGCCCTTCATGTATCCCAACGCGATCTTTTTTCTTGACGGAACCTGTTAATTTGGCAATCGTAATGCCCAATAAATCCGCGAATTTCTTTAGTCCTTGGTAATGTTGGTCTGCCAAAATCTCCGTGGGCGCCATAATACACGCTTGTGCACCATTATCGATGGCGAGTAGCATGGAAATAAAGCCAACAATCGTTTTGCCGGATCCCACGTCCCCTTGGAGCAGTCGGTTCATTTGCTTTCCCGAGCGCATGTCTTGAAAGATTTCACGAATCACTTTTTTCTGTGCCTCCGTTAAATCAAAGGGCATGTGATCTTGATAAAAGCTGGTGAGCAAAGCTGCAGATGCAAAAACTTGACCTGGAAATGTTTCTTTTCGGACCAAATTCTGCTTGATCAACCGCAATTGGTTGTAAAATAATTCTTCGAATTTAAGTCGCCTCCGCGCTTGACGAAGCCAATTTTCAGATTGAGGTAAATGAATGTGGTAAAGCGCCTCTTGCTTCGAAATCAGTTTGAATTGCTGAATGATGTCTGCCGGAAGCGTTTCGCGGATATAGGGAAATGCCGTGCTCAACAGGTTTTTCTGCAATCCGGCAATCACTTTACTATCAATGTATTTTTTCCGAAGTTTCTCCGTTAAGGGATAAATGGGCTGGAAGTTTTTCTCCGCATGCTGAACACCTTTATAGACCTCCATCTCCGGATGTGTCATCTGTAATTGCCCATTGAAGCTGGTTGGCTTACCATAAAACAGGTAATCTTGCCCAGAAACCAATGATTTTTCTAACCATTTAATCCCTTGAAACCAAACCAATTCGATGCATCCTGAGGCATCACAACATTCGGCAACGATTCGTTGGCGTGCACCATTACCTATTTTTTCTTTATACCGAATGCGTCCAATAAATTGCGCATGCTCCATTTGATCGCTTATTTCGGCAATCGAATGGACAATCGTACGGTCTTCGTAGCGAAAAGGAAAATATTGAATAAGGTCTGCATACGTAAATAACCCCAGCTCCGTTTGTAACATAGTTAGCCGTGCGGGCGTCATGCCGCGCAGGTTGGCTAAATCTGTTTCAAAAAAATGGGTCAAAGACATGGGGCAAAAATTTTGTGAATTTAGGTATATTTACAAAACCATTGATGCGAATTCGAAAATCGTTCGTGGCTATGTCCCAATTTAATTGTATCTCATGCAAAAATTAATCTGGCTGTTCTGTTTGTTAATCCTTCCAGGTTTTGTTTTTGGGCAGAATTATAACGATTCATGCTATGTCGTCACCGAACCTAAACTTCTAATTTTTGCTGACCAAATCGAGAGGAAGGTGCCTATTGTTGTAAATGGTTTTGTTAGGCCCAAATCAACTTGGGTGTGGTCTTCTAGTATTGGGCCAGATAATGTTAAACGAAGCGAGTTTATAATTCAAAATCCAAATTCATTTGCGGGTAGTGTTGACGTCGATTCAATAACATCTATTTCAAAATTCGGGAACGCCTTTTTTGATGAATATTTTTACATTCATGAATATTTTAAAAAAAATGACGGATCCTTACATAAATGTCCACCCAAAGAAGTGCGTGTGAAAATTTTTCCTCGGGTGAAAACGTATGAAGCTATTACCCCCAATGACGACGATTTAAATGACTATCTCGAAATAGAAAATTTAGATAAATATCTTTTCGCTGAAGTAAAGATTTTTGACCGGTGGGGGCAACTTATTCTTTCCCGTGTAGGCTTCGATTATTACGAAAAAATAGATCCATCCAAGGCCAATAAAGGTGGTAACATGAAAGCATTCAATGGCTATTTGAATGGTAAAACATTGCCAAGCGGCGTGTATATGTATTCCATTAAGCCCGACGAAGACTACCCAGAAATCATCGGTTCTGTGACCGTCATCCGCTAACATGAAAAGTTTTTTAGACCAACACATGCAATCCGAAGGCTTTGTTGTCAGCAAAGTTGAAGACCTATTGAACTGGGCCCGGGCTAGTTCGCTATGGCCGATGAGCTTTGGTTTGGCATGTTGCGCGATTGAGATGATGCAAGCGTTTGCTTCCAATTACGATTTAGATCGCTTTGGCGTTTTTCCACGTCCTTCCCCGCGTCAGTCCGACGTCATGATTGTGGCTGGAACAGTAACTTTTAAGATGGCAGATCGAATTCGCCGCTTGTACGAGCAGATGCCTGAACCGCGTTATGTGATTTCGATGGGATCATGTGCCAACTGCGGTGGCCCTTATTGGGAACATGGATATCATGTGGTGAAAGGCGTAGATCGCATTATTCCTGTGGATGTGTATGTGCCCGGCTGCCCGCCGCGCCCAGAAGCACTATTAGGCGGTGTGTTGAAATTGCAAGAAAAAATTAACCGGGAAACCCTCGTGGTTCCACAACGAATCCTAGATGCAATTAGCTGAAATACCTGAGTTGATTCGCCAACATACCCACGCCGAATGCAGCTGGGATGAGAAAAACGCACAGATTACTGTGGAGGCGAAAGATCTCGTGGCCATTTGTGATTTATTATGGCGCTATCCAGAAACTTATTTCGATTCATTGTCTTGCCTCACAGCCATTGACCTAGGTCCTGAACTAAACCAAATCGAAGTAATTTATACCCTGTATTCCATTCCAAAACATGTGACGGTACACCTGAAGGTCGTCGCAGCAAGGGATCAAGCCGAGATTCCATCGGTAAGTTCGATTTGGAAAACAGCCGATTGGCATGAGCGGGAAGCATTTGATTTAGTGGGCGTACAGTTTTTGAATCATCCGAATTTGATACGTATTTTGTTACCTGCCGACTGGGAAGGTCATCCTTTGCGGAAGGATTATGTGGAGCAAGAACGCTATCACGGCATTCAGGTAAAATATTAATATGAAAATCGCGGGCTTCACTTTTATTCGGAACGCCGTTCAGAACGATTATCCGATCGTTGAAGCGATTAACTCGATTCTACCCATTTGTGATGAATTTGTGGTCGCAGTGGGAAAATCAGACGATGCAACGTTGGCATTAATTCAGTCGATACCCTCCGATAAAATTCGAATCATTGAAACGGTTTGGGATGATCAACAGCGGGAAGGAGGGCGCACATTTGCGCTGGAAACCGACAAAGCCTATCAAGCCATTTCGCCTGACACGGATTGGGCATTTTATATCCAAGGTGATGAGTGTGTGCATGAAAAGGATTTGCTAGCGATCCGACAGGCCATGGAAACCTATGCGGCGGATTCCGAAGTCGAAGGCTTGCTTTTCCATTACAAACATTTTTACGGATCCTACAATTATGAAGCCGTTTCGCGCCGCTGGTATCGACGTGAAATTCGCGTAGTCAAGTATGCCAAAGGCATTCATTCCTACAAAGACGCACAAGGTTTTCGCTTGAACGGGCGTAAGATTCAGGTCAAATTAATTCCGGCAACTATCTATCATTACGGCTGGGTAAAACCACCGCAAGGAATGAGTAAAAAAGTGCGCAATTTTCAGCAATTCTACCACGATGATGCCTGGTTAGACACCCATGTGCCAGAAGATTTTACATTTGATTTAGGCAATGCGGAGCGTTTAACGCATTTCGATGGCACGCATCCAGCGGTGGCGCAAAAACGGATTGATTCGATGCAATGGCCATTTCATTTTGACCCGGTGGCTTTGCGTAAGCGCATGAGTTTACGAAGGAAAGTACTTCAGCAAATTGAAGACTGGACGGGCTGGAGGATCGGAGAATATTGTAACTATAAAATTATTTAGGTGAAGGTTCCTGTTTTTTTTGATGCCGAACGCTTGAAATACCCGAACACGGGATTATATCATTTTTGTCTTCAATTAGGTCAGGCAATTGCCAACCAATGTTCAGTTACTTTTTTTACCGGTAATGACGCATTAAGCCCTCGTGTTCCTGTTCATTTTTGGCATAAATGGTGGCTTCGCCCTGTAAGCGGCTCATACATTTGGCATGCGACGCACCAGGATACCGAATACATGCCCACGGGTTCAGGCGCTAAAGTCGTGTTAACCATTCAGGACTTAAATTATTTGCATGATGGCCGTAAATCAGAGGCAAAAAAACAGCGATTTAAGGCGCAATTGCAGTCAAAAATTAATCGGGCAGACTACCTTGTTTTTATTTCAGCATACACACAGCGCGATGTACAGGCGCATTTTGAACTAGGGGATACGCCCCAACAAGTCATTCCAAATGGATGTAATTTAACTGATGTTCCAGCTGATTTGCCTTATCCATTACTCGCAGCGGGGCGTCCTTTTTTATTTACCATTGGCACGATTGCGGAGAAAAAGAATTTTCATGTGTTGCCCAGTTTATTAGTTGGCAACGATCGATTATTGATCATCGCGGGTATCACCCAACAAGCCCACTATTTAGAAAAAATCAAACAGGAAGCGCATGATTTGGGCGTTTCAGATCGGGTTATTTTTGCTGGAGCGGTATCTGAGCAGGATAAAATGGCGCTTTATAGGCATTGTGAAGCTTTTGTATTTCCTTCGGTAGCGGAAGGATTTGGCTTGCCGGTGGTGGAGGCAATGCACCTTGGAAAACCGGTGTTTTTGTCTCAGTTTACCTCATTGCCGGAAGTAGGCGGTCCTGAGGCGTATTATTTTACGGATTTTGATGCGCAGTCCATGCGCGAAACGCTAAGGCAAGGCTTGCAAGATTATCAGGTAAATGATAAAAAACAGGCGATTCAGGCATGGGCTAAACAATTTGATTGGTCGGTGGCCGCAGCCAGCTACGTTGAAGTCTATGCCAAACTCGCCGAACGCATGTAAATGTGAAAATTGTCGTAATTTGCCTCAAATTTTGAAATAAATCCATTGAAGACTTATTTACGTTTATTGTCTTATGCTAGTTCGATCCGAAAATATGTATTTCCATATTTCGGATTTTCGCTGTTAGGCAGTCTTTTCGGGATTTTGAATTTCACGTTATTGATTCCCTTGTTGAATGTTTTATTCAACCAAGCATCTGCGAATCAAGCTGCTTTATATCGCGCACTCCCGGAATTCTCAATTTCGCCGAGTTATTTTTCGTTTGTTTTCAATCATTATTTTTACGGGGCCTTAGAATCCTATGGCCGTTTAGGCGCATTGCAATATGCCTGTGGCGCAATCATTACATCCGTTTTGTTAGCCAATGTCTTTCGGTATTTTTCACAGCGAATCTTAAAAACGGTGGAGGCGGATACGATTGCATCCTTGCGACAAGCGGTATTCGAACGTGCTATACGCATGGATTTGAGTTATTTCTCGGAACAAAAGAAAGGAAACTTGATGTCGCGTTTGACGACAGATGTTCAGGAGGTGGAAAACAGTATCGGTCGAGCATTTACGGCTACGTTCAAAGAGATTTTTACCTTGATTATGTTCTTTGTTTTTCTGGCTAGTATGTCGGTGAAATTGACTTTGTTCTCTTTAATCATTTTGCCTTTATCCGGCGGGGTCATCGCGTTAATTACCCGTCGCTTACGCCGTGCGGCAGGAGAAGTTCAACAGCATTTGAGTGGAATCATTAGTTTATTGGATGAGACTTTTGGGGCGATGCGCGTCGTTAAGGCGTTTCGTGCAGAACCCGTGATGGATGCGAAATTTCAAGAAACGAATTTACGCTACCGTCATTCGTTGCTGCGCATGGTGTTTCGCCAAGAATTAACTTCACCAGTTTCGGAAAGTTTGGGAGTTTTGGTGGTGACGGGGATTTTGATGTATGGTGGAATTTTAGTGATTTCAGGAGATGATGAATTAAGTGCTTCTACGTTTATCGCGTTTATTGCCACATTTTCGCAGGTTATGCGTCCTGCCAAAGTCATTGCGGATGCATTTTCTGGAATCCAGCGTGGCATAGCTTCTGCAGATCGTATCATCGAAATTTTAGATACCGAGTCTGAAATACAAGTTGAAGAACCCGCCATTCCTGTGAAAGAATTTACACAATCGATTCGATTTGAGTCCGTTGGCTTTGCGTATATCGCTGGCCGGTCCGTGCTAAATGAGGTTTCGTTTGAAATTCCGAAAGGTCAAACCATCGCGCTCGTTGGCGCTTCCGGCGGAGGGAAGTCGACATTAGCTGATTTACTTCCTCGTTTTTATGATGCGACTTCAGGTAAAATCACCGTAGATAATGTACCGTTAAAGCAAATTCCATTAGCCGATTTACGTGCGTTGATGGGTAT
>JAIXRT010000125.1 GCA_027485075.1 Cytophagaceae bacterium | reverse complement strand
TCCTTTAAGGCTGCTGGTAATTCTTTCACTAACTTCTGGATTTTCTCAATGGCTACAGGCGTAAAATCACGCTCCATTCCACCAAAACGACCCATATTTGTAGTCAGACGTGCGCCGCACATCTCTTCATAAATCTCATAAATAAATTCACGCCACTGGTACACATATAAGAAACCTGTTAAGGCTCCCGTGTCTACCGCAAGAATCGAGTTACAAACAATGTGATCCGTCAAACGCGCTAATTCCATCATGATCACACGCATGTATTGCGCACGCTTAGGAACTTCAATGCCCAACAACTTCTCGACCGTCATGTGCCAGCCCATGTTGTTAATCGGTGCAGAACAATAGTTCATCCGATCCGTCAGGGTGGTGATTTGGTAGAACGGGCGACGCTCGGCGATTTTCTCGAAGGCGCGGTGAATATACCCCACCGTTTGCTCAGCATCCACAATCGTTTCTCCATCCATCGTTAAGATGTTTTGAAAAATTCCGTGTGTAGCGGGGTGCGTTGGACCTAAGTTTAGTGTAGATAATTCATTCACATAAGGTCCCCCTTTTTGTGTTTTATCAAGACCTACATTAGGATTATTTACTAAAGCTATTTCAGACATGTCTAGTTATTATCGTCCAAATAATTCATCAATTTTATCGTGACGCGTCGCATCCTCTAACGGATACTCTTTACGCATCGGATGGTAATCCATCTCATCCATATTCAGGATACGTGTCAAATTCGGGTGACCATCAAAAATGATCCCGTAAAAATCAAAGGCCTCTCTTTCCATCCAATTCGCCGTTGCGTACAAATCTGTAATTGTTGGGAAATGTGGTGCTTCAATCGGCGCATATGCCTTAATCCAAAGACGCACGTTATTCTCCAAACTGTGCAAGTGATAAATCACCCCAAGTTCTTGACCCTTCGCATCCGGAAAATGAATCCCGGCTAAGTCAGTCAAAAACTGGAATTTGAACGTTGGGTGTGCATATAAAAAGTGAATCATCGGAACGATGGTCTCCACCGTAGTAGTCACTTGTAAAATCCCGTGCGACTCGCCAATGCCAAAAACGGCATCTGCTCCAAATTGAGCAAGTAGCGCATCTGTGATTTGTTGATTTTCCATGTTATTATTCAATACCGTATGAGGCCAGCAACGCCTTGTACTCAGGCTCGTTTCTGCGGCGTGTAGTTTCTTTTTTGGCTAATTCTTGAATTTGCATAAAGCCATCCAAGATTTGCTCCGGACGTGGTGGGCAACCAGGTACGTAAACATCAACAGGTATAATTCGGTCAATTCCTTGCAACACCGAATAGGTATCAAAAATACCGCCTGAACATGCACAAGCACCTACAGATAACACCCAACGTGGTTCTGCCATTTGTAAATAGACCTGCTTAACTACCGGTGCCATCTTCTTCGAGATCGTTCCCATCACCATCAAAACGTCCGCTTGACGCGCTGAGAAACTCAAACGTTCCGCACCAAAACGACCAATATCATAATGAGAAGCCATCGTGGACATGAACTCAATTCCACAACATGAAGTAGCAAAAGGAAGGGGCCAAAGGGAATTGGCACGTGCTAGGCCAACTAGATTATCTAAACTTGTCGCGAAAAAACCTGCTCCCTCTATTCCAGGAGGCGCTTCTGCGACATTTACTGTTGATGAATCACTCATATTACTTAGTTATTGAACTGTAAAACAAACCCAAAACCGGATTGTTTATTTTTCCCACTTTAAAATTCCTTTTTTGATCACGTAGACAAAACCGGCCAATAATAAACCCATAAAAACGAGCATATCGTAAAAGCCTGTCCAAGACAATTCCTTGAAATTAACCGCCCATGGATACATAAATACAATTTCGATATCAAATAGGACGAACAAAATGGCTACTAGGAAATACTTGACGGAGATCGGTGTACGAGCATCACCTATGGACTCAATACCACACTCAAAGGTGTCATCTTTCTTAGCGGAATGTCTTTTCGGTCCTAATGTATGTGTGGCTACCATGGTGGCAACAATGAAAGCTAAGGCCGCAAGTAATTGAACAAATATCGGAAGAAAGTCCTGTGGTTGATAGTTCATAAGTAAGGCTACAAAATTGAAGCCGCAATTTACTCACATAAATCTAAAAGTGAAGAATTTTTTCACAAAAATACATGGGTAAAAAGCCTAATTTTTACAAGCTCATGATCTTTAAACTGAATTTTCTTGGGTATTGCTCAAAATCCGAAAAAAACCTGTAATTTTGTCCGGCAAATAAGAGTAGTTACACACTCCATTCAATTATTTGCTATGCTTGATTCCAACAAATTTCTTTTTGAGGCCTTAACATACGATGACGTATTGTTACTGCCCGCGTATTCTGAGATTTTACCCAGAGAGGTAAGTACTCAATCACGTTTGACGCGGAACATTTCTTTAAATATTCCCATCGTTTCTGCGGCTATGGATACGGTTACTGAAGCAGCTCTTGCCATTGCATTAGCACAAGAAGGTGGAATTGGAATCATTCACAAAAACATGACGATTGATCAGCAGGCGGCGCAAGTTCGTAAAGTGAAGCGTTCAGAGTCGGGTATGATCATCGATCCTGTTACCTTAAAAGACAATCAAACCTTAGGTGATGCCCAGCGCATCATGAAGGAATTCAAGATCGGTGGTATTCCTGTGATTGACGACAATGGTCATTTGGTGGGAATTTTAACCAACCGCGATTTGCGTTTTCAAAAGCAAACGGCACGTCCGGTGGCTGAGATCATGACCAAAGACAATTTGATTACTGCCAAAGAAGGAATTAGCATGGAAGCGGCAGAAAGCATTTTGCAAGAATATAAAATTGAAAAACTTCCGATCATTGACAAAAGTGGCAAATTGATTGGATTGATTACCTATAAAGATATTTTAAAGCGCAAATCTCATCCCTTGGCATCCAAAGATTCCTTAGGACGTTTACGCGTGGGAGCTGCCGTGGGGGTTACCCCGGATTTGATCGATCGCGTCCAGGCATTGGTCCATGTAGGGGTAGATGTCATCAGTATTGACACAGCACATGGCCACTCCAAAGGCGTTATTGACGCATTGAAATCTGTTAAGAAAGCATTCCCAACCTTAGATGTGATTGTAGGAAATATTGCCACGGGCGAAGCAGCGTTAGCCTTAGCCAAAGCGGGAGCAGATGCTGTCAAAGTGGGCGTAGGCCCAGGAAGTATTTGTACCACCCGTATTATTGCGGGCGTGGGCATGCCACAGTTGACTGCTGTTTATGAAGCTGCGAAAGCATTAGAAAAATATGATGTGCCCGTAATTGCAGACGGAGGAATTCGTTATTCAGGTGATGTAGCCAAAGCCATCGCCGGAGGAGCAAGCACCGTCATGATGGGATCTTTATTGGCAGGTACGGACGAGGCTCCCGGTGAAATGATTATTTTAGAAGGACGTAAATTCAAATCGTATCGCGGCATGGGTTCCTTGGAAGCGATGGAAGATGGATCGAAAGATCGTTATTTCCAAGATGCGGAAGATGATATCAAAAAATTGGTTCCAGAAGGAATTGTGGGACGCGTACCTTTCAAAGGTTCTGTGACTGAGATTTTATACCAAATGGTCGGCGGATTAAAAGCGGGTATGGGTTATTGTGGAGCTGCTTCTATTGAAGCCATGCAGCAAGCCAAATTTGTTAAAATTACATCTGCCGGGGTGAAAGAAAGTCATCCGCACGATGTGAGTATTTCGAAAGAAGCCCCGAATTACTCGGTGAAATAAAATTTTTCAACGAATAAAAAAGGCCTCGTTCATCGCGAGGCCTTTTTTTATGCTTGATAATTTTGAATCGTGTCCACGAAACACTGCACTTTATCAGGGTGAATATCGGGATAAACCCCATGCCCTAAGTTGGCAATATACCGCTGCGTCCCAAATGCCTTCAACATCGCTTTAGTTTCTGTTTCAACCGTTTTGAAATCGCCGTAAAGCGCACATGGATCTAAGTTGCCTTGTAAGGTTTTGTTTGGGCCTACTAATCTACGTGATTCTGAAATGTCCATATTCCAATCTAGGCCAATGGTTGCACAATTTAATTGGGCCATTTCTTCGCGAGCAAAAAAGGCTCCTTTGGCGAATAATGTGACTGGCACTTCGGAGATAGCATCACAAATTTGCTTGAGGTATGGCGTGGAAAACGCACTATATTGAGCTGGGGATAGGATTCCAGCCCAT
>JAIXRT010000057.1 GCA_027485075.1 Cytophagaceae bacterium | reverse complement strand
TAAAACGTTCGTACAATACTGCCAATAACCGCTTCCCAGATACCCGTATGGGCGTGGAGCAAGTTTTAATGGATGCATTCACGCGTGCACGTGACTATGAAAAATTAGGACCGGGTAAGCGCATCGATTTAGAATTAGAGACACTTTTGGAAATTCTTAACAAGAAGCGTTTTATCACATGCCACTCGTATGTGCAAAGCGAAATCAACCAGATTTTGAAGGTGGCTGACAAATTTGGCTTTACCGTAAATACGTTGACACATATTTTGGAAGGCTATAAAGTAGCCGACAAAATGAAGGCGCACGGGGCAAATGCTTCTACGTTCGCCGACTGGTGGAACTACAAAATGGAGGTATTGGATGCGATTCCGCAAAATGCTTATTTGATGCAAAAGAATGGCGTGAACGTTGCAATCAATTCAGATGATGCTGAAATGGCGCGTCGCCTAAACCAAGAAGCTGCGAAAAGCGTGAAATACGCTGGGATGTCAGAGGAAGATGCCTTGAAAATGGTGACCCTGAACCCAGCTAAAATGTTACACGTAGCAGACCGCGTGGGCAGTATCAAAGAAGGTAAAGACGCGGACGTAGTTGTTTGGTCAGCAAATCCATTAAGTATTTATGCTAAATCCGAGCAAACGATCGTAGACGGAACCATCGTTTTTGATCGCGCAGAAGATGCCAAATTGCAAGAGGCTTTGAAAGCGGAAAAGCAGCGTTTGGTGATGAAAATGTTAGGTGCGAAAAAAGGCGGTGCGCCAACTCGCCCAGCGACTCCTTCGTACAAAGCAGAAAACATGTGCGAAGAGGATCACAACCACGAGCGCAGTTTATGGGAGCGTATTTCTCACCGTTTTGTTAACATCGACTAAAAGACACACATATGAAAACGAATATATTCGCATTATTGATGTTGGCCAGCTTGGGACTTAACGCCCAAGAAACCATGCATCCATCGCCAGCCCAAACCAAAAAGATTGTTATCTCGGGTGGCACCCTGCACATTGGCAATGGCCAGGTGATCGAAAATGGAACCCTGAGTATTGAAAAGGGTAAAATTAAAATTGAAACGGCTGCTGTCACAGGAGACGTTGAGCGCATTGATGCCACAGGCAAGCATGTGTACCCGGGAATAATTGCCCCAAATACCAACATGGGTTTGGTGGAGGTTAGCTCAACGAAGTCAACAGCTGATTTTGATGAGTTAGGGGACATGAATCCAAGCGTACGTTCAATCGTGGCCTACAATACCGACAGTAAAGTAATCAATACCGTTCGCTCGAATGGCGTTTTATTAGCGCAAATCGTTCCACAAGGAGGATTGATTTCGGGTTCTTCTACGGTTGTACAATTGGATGCTTGGAACTGGGAAGATGCTGCGTATGCGCTTGATAATGGCATACACATGACGTTTCCTGCGTTAATTAATCGTCCTATGCAAATGCGTAGACGTGGAGCGGATTCGGATCCAGTGAAGTTAGGATTGGAGCGTATTGAGCAAGGTCGTGTATTTTTCCGTGAGGCTAAGGCTTATTTACAGGAGAAAACACATACAGCCACCAACCTGAAATTCGAGGCGACGCGTGGTTTATTTGATCGGACTAAAACACTTTATGTACACTGTGACTTAGTGAAAGAAATGTTAGTGGCGATCGATTTTGCCAAAGAATTTAATTTCAAATTGGTCATTGCAGGCGGTACCGACAGCTACATGATTGCAGATATTTTAGCAGCGAATAATGTGGCTGTAATCTTGCATGAGCCACATGCGCTTCCTGCGACAGATGACGATGCGGTGGATCAGCCGTACAAAACAGGTGCTCAGCTCCAAAAAGCGGGTGTTTTATTCTCAATTTGCCAAGATTCAGGAGATGGCTATACTCAGATCCGGAATTTGCCATTTTTAGCAGGAACCATGTCGACCTATGGCTTAACGAAAGAAGAAGCATTGGCTGCAATCACGCTGAATCCAGCTAAAATTATGGGCATCGCTGATCGGACTGGAAGTTTAGAAAATGGCAAGGATGCCAATATCGTGATCTCAACGGGCGATATCTTGGATATGAAATCGAGCGTTGTTACGCACGCGTTTATTCAAGGACGCGCGATTAATTTGGACAACAAACATTCACAGTTGTTCAATCGATACAAATATAAATACGGTCTGTAAGACTAAATTTGCAGAGGCGCTTTTAGCGTCTCTGCTTTTTTCTATACCCTGTGAAACAGCGCTTACTTCTTTTTGACACCATTTTGGACGGCCACCACCCGGATTACCTCACGCATGTGATTGGGTATTTTAGTGGTCGAATGGATGTGGATGTGATCGTGGTTTCTGGGGAAAAATTCAAAGCAGATTTTGATTCACGCCAAACGGCCGACCAGCTAGTGTGGGGTTCAAATGTGACATTTGTTGGGATCCCAATGGATCAGATCACCCGTTTGCATGCCACCAATATTTACCGCCGCTCGTTTGTGGAATGGAATTTAATGTTGGACTATGCTACCACACATCAAGCGACACACGCCCTCTTGATGTATTTCGATTATTTTCCATTAGCTGCTTGGCTGGGAAAACGCAGTCCGATTCCCGTTTCAGGGATCAGTTTCCGAACAGACTTTTTTGAGGACGCTAGCGGTTTTTATCCCGTGCTAAAAAAATGGATTTTAGGCCGTGCCCTTCAATCCGGTCAAATCCACAGCCTCTTTTGCTTGGTTCAATCTTTGGTTCCTACAATTCGTTCTATTGCAGGTCCTGCGCGCGTCGAGCCTTTGTGCGATCCGATTAAATCCTATGCGATTTCTTCTGAAGCGCGTGAGGCATTTCGGGTGAAGCAGGGCATACCTGCGGATAAAAAAGTCTATTTAAATTTTGGGTTTTTGGATGACCGAAAAGGGATGGAAGTTTTCTTAGATGGCTGTAAACAGTTACCGCCATCGGAGCATGAAAAGATGTGCTTGGTATTAGCTGGGCCGATTGCTCCGGAATACCTACCGCAGATTCAAGCGGCGATAGCTCGTTTTCCATCGCTGCAGGTGATCACGTTATTTGGGTACTTACCGGCGCAAGAAGTCCAGATTTGTTTCGAATTGGCGGATGTGGTGCTGATGTTATATCAGGGGCACACCGGCATGAGTTCGGTATTAGTTCGTGGTGCGATGGCTGGGAAGGCCATGTTAGGTACCGAGCTTGGGATGATTGGCGAGCTGATTCGCGCGCGCGGATTGGGTAAGGTAGTTGACGCGACGGATGCCTTAGCCGTGGGGAATGCCTTGCGTGCTATTCAAACGGAGGGCTTGAAAGTGGATGAGGAGGCGTGCCAACAAGTCGCAACCGAAAATTCATTAAAGACTTTTGGGGATACTATAGGGCAATGTATTGAATCTTAGTGCGCAAATTTTTAAGTAAAGATTTTGTCCGTTCAGGACGGGCATCGGTAATGAAAACCTGCCCAAAATGATCCTCTGCCATCATTTCTATCAATCGTTGAATCCGACGGTCGTCTAATTTATCAAAAATATCATCTAACAATAGCAGCGGTTTACGAGGTTTTGCCGCGGTTAGCGCATCGAATTGGGCGAGCTTGAGCGCAACGACAAAGCTTTTTGTTTGGCCTTGAGAACCGTATTTTTTGAGCGGGAACTCATTGATATCGAATTCAAAATCATCCCGGTGAATACCTACGGTTGTTCGTTGGGCAGCTAAATCCTGCCGTTCTGAATTTAGTAGTGCCTCGTCTAATTTTCCTGCTTCAAATGTGGAAACCAGTCGGATCGTTACCTGTTCCCGATCATCAGAAAGTGTCGCGTAATGGGCTTGGAATCTGGGCAGAAAATCTGTCAAAAACTCGATGCGCGCTTTATTGATCGCTTCGCCTAAAATCACCAGGGGTTCATGGTAGCTGGCCAACATGACCGCATCGATTTGGCCGGAATCTGCAAATTGTTTGAGTAGACTATTGCGTTGCTGGACGATGCGATTATACCTAATTAAATTCTCTAGAAACGTGCGGTCGAGTTGCGCCATGACGCCATCAAAAAATCTCCTTCGGGTATCACTCGAGTCACGAACCAGGTCCGTATCATGTGGGTCCATCAGTACAATGGGGAAATTTCCGATGTGATCGGCGAGGCGTGTATAAGGTTTTTGATCGCGAAGCAGGCTTTTCTTTTGGCCTTTCTGAACGGCGCAGGTGATTTGCGTTTCTGATTCGGGGATGTGTTCGTCTTTTTGGAAGATGAAAGAACCTTGAACCATGAAAAAGGAATCGCCATGGCGGATGCAAAGGGGATCGGCTACGCCGCGGGCGCTTTTGGTTAGGGAAAGAAAATGAATCGCGTCGAGCAGGTTGGTTTTTCCGATTCCGTTTTCGCCTACGATGCAATTGATATTTGAAATGAATTCAAATTGGGCTTCTTCGTAAGACTTAAACTGTTTGACCTGTAACGATTTGAGGTACATAATGCGATCCGATTGGCGGAAAGGTGTAAAAATAAAGAATAATACGCGATTTTTTGGCTGCTTGGCGCTTTTGTTTTAATTTCGCATCGATTTTAAATACAATCCATAAGATGGCGAAGAAAGAAACGCAAGCACTGAAGTATTCCAAAGAGACCTACATGTACTGGTATGAGTCGATGCAATTGCAACGCAAGTTCGAAGAGAAATGCGGTCAGTTGTACGGGATGCAAAAAATCAAAGGTTTTTGTCACTTATATATTGGACAAGAAGCGTGTTCATCAGGTGCAAAATCTGCTTTGATTGAGGGCGATAAATACATCACTGCCTACCGTGACCACGGCATTCCTTTGGCATTAGGTACATCACCTAACGCAATCATGGCCGAGTTATATGGTAAGATTACAGGTGCTTCAAAAGGTAAAGGTGGTTCGATGCACATTTTCGATAAGGAAGTTGGTTTTGTAGGTGGTCATGGAATCGTAGGTGCGCAGATTCCGTTAGGAGCGGGTTTGGCATTTGCTGAAAAATATAAGAAAACAGGTAATGTTTCGATCACCTACTTCGGTGATGGTGCCGTGCGTCAAGGTGCTTTGCACGAGGCCTTTAACATGGCGATGACGTGGAAATTACCTGCGATTTTTGTGGTAGAAAACAACGGTTACGCGATGGGAACGTCAGTAGCGCGTACGTCCAATGTGACGGAATTATATACCATCGGCGAGGCATATGATATGCCGTCTGAGCCAGTAGATGCGATGGATGTGGAGGCGGTTCACGAGGCAGTATCTCGTGCTGCGGCACGTGCACGTGCCGGTGAAGGTCCTACATTTTTAGAGTTTAGAACGTATCGTTACCGGGGTCACTCGATGTCGGATCCACAAAAATACCGTTCGAAAGAAGAGGTAGAAACATATAAGGATCGCGATCCGATTGAGCAGGTAAAGGCGCGTATATTGGAAAATGGTATTGCGACACAAGCGGATTTGGATGCAATCGATGCGAAGATTAAAGTTCAAGTACAGGAGTCAGTGGATTTTGCGGAGGCGTCGCCTTTCCCAACGGCGGATGAGGCGTACAAAGATGTGTATGTACAAGAAGATTACCCGTTTGTAGCGGAGTAAGATTTAATCAGAATATTTTGAAACCCTAGGCCGGACGCCTAGGGTTTTTTTGTAACTTTGGGCCTGATGAAAATAGAGATTTGGAGTGATATAATGTGTCCGTTTTGCTACATTGGCAAGCGGCATTTGGAGCAGGCGCTTTTAGCATTTGAGGGCCGTGATGCGGTGGAGATTACGTGGAAAAGCTATCAGTTAGACCCAGAAATTCCGATGCAATTTGATTCGCCAGTGGGCGTGTATGCATATTTAGCGGAGCGCAAAGGTTGGTCGATGGAGCAGTCGGTGCAGATGCATGATCGCGTGGTGGAGATGGCGGCCGCTGTGGGTTTGGATTATCAGTTTGACAAGGCGGTTGTCGCGAATTCATTGTATGCACATCGGGTGATTCAATTAGCCAAAGAAAAGGGATTGGATAACGAAATTGAAGAGGTGTTTTTTAAGGCCTATTTTACGGAGGGTCGGGATTTGGCATCTGTGGAGGAGCTGGTTTCGCTGGGAGAGTCGGCTGGGTTATCCAAGCCAGACGTTCGTGCAGCGATTGCAAGTGAGGAGCTGGCGTATCGGGTTAGTCAAGATATTCAAGAAGGAGTCAATTTAGGAGTTCGTGGGGTGCCATTTTTTGTGTTTGATCGGAAATTTGGCATATCTGGCGCGGAACCTATTCAAGTTTTTATAGACACATTAAACCAAACATTACATGATGCAAGTTAAAGGGTATGGAGCTACGAGCGCGGAGGCACCTGTGGCGCCGATTACATTTGAACGTCGCGAGGTTGGGCCGCATGATGTAAAGATTGATATTATGTATTGTGGGGTATGCCATTCGGATATTCACATGGTGCGTAGTGAGTGGGGGCCATCGATTTATCCGATTGTTCCGGGACATGAAATTGTGGGTAAGGTGGTGGAGATTGGTTCACATGTAACGAAGTTTAAAGTAGGCCAAACAGCGGGAGTCGGCGTTTTCGTTGATTCTTGTCGGACTTGCCCATCGTGTGAAAAGGGTCAGGAGCAGTATTGCGATGAGGATATGACGGCGACGTACAATGATTTTTATCGGGATGGAAAGACACAGACTTTTGGTGGCTATTCGGCCAATTATGTGGTGGATGAGCATTATGCCTTGCATGTCAATTTTGAAGAAGCGGATTTAGCGCGTGTGGCCCCATTGTTATGTGCGGGCATCACGACGTATTCGCCTTTACGATTTGCAGGTGTGGGTAAGGGTCATAAAGTGGCTGTTTTAGGGCTAGGTGGCTTGGGACACATGGCGGTAAAATTTGCGGCGTCTTTTGGGGCGGAGGTAACGATGTTGTCAACTTCTCCTTCAAAGGAGGCGGATGCACGGGCTTTGGGAGCCGATCATTTTGCTTTATCTACTGATCCTGCGCAAATGAAGGCGCTGGCGGGGTCATTTGATTTTATTTTAAATACGGTCGCAGCGAAGCATGATTTAAATAAGTTTCTTGATTTATTGACCGTGGAAGGCAAGATGTTATTGGTGGGCATTCCGCCGGAAGACAATGCTTTTGGGGCGGCGAAATTGATTTCAAAGCGTCGGAGTATTATAGGTTCGATGATCGGTGGTATTGCCGAAACACAAGAAATGTTGGATTACTGCGCGAAGCAT
>JAIXRT010000273.1 GCA_027485075.1 Cytophagaceae bacterium | reverse complement strand
GGGGAAAATTTAGTGCGGATCCGGATTGGAAGCGCAGGAGTGGAGATCCGCGGTATGCGAATAGCCATTCTCGGACCGTGCGCAGATTTTTGGAACCTACGAGTTACTCCCAGTGGTAAACATTCAATTAGTTATGCCGACGTTTGTTAATTAGGTTTTTTTATCTAAATTTGCAATCCTTTCTACGGGCATAGTATAATGGTAGTATGCAGGTCTCCAAAACCTTTGGTCAGGGTTCGAATCCTTGTGCCCGTGCAACGAAATTTTAAATAACCGACAATCGGTAAGATATGAGCAGTTTTACATCATTGATTAAGGATTCTTGGACGGAAGTAACCGAACAAGTTACTTGGCCAAAATTCACGGAACTTCAATCGAGTTCAGTATTAGTTTTAGTTGCCTCGTTGATTTTTGCCTTATTGGTAGGAGTCGTTGATTTGGCATTTAAATCTGGTTTGGATTTATTTTATAGTTCATTTTAAACACGGGTTTTTCCCAATCCTCAACGAGCAATTGCCATGGCAGAGACTAAATGGTACGTTTTGAGAGCAATCTCAGGGCAAGAAAAGAAGGTTAAGACCTATATGGAAAATGAGTTGGCGCGTCAAGGTGTGTCTGATTCAGTTCCACAGATATTAATTCCGACTGAAAAGATCTATGAAATCCGTAAGGGTAAAAAAGTAATTCGCGAGAAGAACTTATTCCCAGGGTATATCATGGTGGAAGCAGATTTAGCGGGTGAGGTTAGTCACATTTTAACTTCGACACCTGGTGTTATTGGTTTCTTGCAAACAAATAATGAAGAAATCGAGGAGACGAAAATCGAAGGAGGAAAGACGAAGAAGGTCAAGGTTATTGTTAAAAAACCGATGCCTATCAACCAAGCAGAAGTTAATCGGATCTTAGGTAAAGTAGACGAATCAGCCGCAGTCGAAGAATATGCTTCAATTAGCTTCATTAAAGGCGAGACAGTTCGCGTAATCGACGGTCCATTCGCAACATTCGAAGGTACGGTCGAAGAAATTCACGAGAACAGCAAAAAGTTATCCGTTATGGTTAAAATATTTGGCCGTAATACGCCACTTGAATTGAATTATGCGCAGGTAGAAAAATAATAACTGACATTTATAACTAAAGAACCCTGGATTCCAGGGTTTTTTTTTGACAAATCCAAAGTATTAGCATGATCAGCCGTATTAAACTAATTACTTATTTAATTGAGCTCAACGAAGCTGTCCTTTTTTACCCTAAGCTTAAACGCTTTTACAAGAAGGCATTACCGGCTAATCCGAAAATTTTTGATGTAGGGGCCAATAAAGGTCAATCGGCAGATTTCTTTTTGGCTATTCGTTCTACGGCACAAATAACATCTTTTGAACCCAACCCTAGGTTGTTTCTATTTTTAACAAATAAATACCAGGGGATAAATAATATGACCTTAGTAAATAAGGGCGTTTCTAATGCTAAGCAATTGCTGACTTTCTATATCAACAAACTGGATTTAACATCTTCATTCGAACCACTAAATCCAGCTAGTAAATATCTAGCGAAGAAAGCACAAGTGATGGGCGTGAAGCCTACTGAAATAATCAATGAACAAATCGAAATAGAGACCATTGCCTTACGAGATTATATCGAAGAACAAGAAATTAAACATATCGACTTATTAAAAATTGATACAGAAGGCCATGAATTAAAATGCCTTAACGGATTATTCCCATTAAAAACGTGTCAAATTGATCGCATTCAAATTGAAAACCATCAGGATGATATGTATCAAACACTTGATAGCTTTGAATCCATTCAAGCGCTTTTACAAGAACACGGTTATGTAAAAGAGGTATCTATCAAACATGGTTTTGGCGATTTTTATGAGGTGATTTTTCAAAAATCAGCCTAAATACTAGTTTTATCTAGAATTCCTTTTGCAATTCAAAATAATATCCCTAATTTTGCAGTCCGTTTAAAAAGCGGCAATCTCTGTTTTGAAAATTTCAGAAGGGGATTGGGCTCCGAAGTCTTGTTACACGGAAGAGTCACCCGGAGGGGAATCAGATAAGGAAGCTTCCACCCTTATTGGCAGATAAACCTCTAATTCACTAAATAAACGATGTTTTAACATGGCAAAAGAAATAGCTGGCTACGTAAAGCTTCAATGCAAAGGTGGCCAAGCCAATCCTTCACCACCCATCGGTCCTGCATTAGGTTCGAAAGGATTAAATATCATGGAGTTCTGCAAGCAATTTAATGCGCGTACTCAAGATAAAAACGGCGTAGTATTGCCGGTCCTAATTACTTATTTCGCGGACAAATCGTTTGAATTCGTTGTAAAAACACCTCCAGCTCCAATCTTGTTATTGGAAGCAGCTAAGGTGAAATCTGGTTCAGCTCAACCTAACTTGAAAAAGGTAGGTTCAGTAACTTGGGATCAAGTACGCGTTATCGCGGAAACTAAGATGCCGGATTTAAACTGTTTTACAGTTGAAGCAGCAATGAGTATGATTGCTGGAACGGCTCGATCAATGGGAATTACTGTTTCTGGTGATAAACCGTTCTGATTTAACCATCAGAAATAAACATTTTAATTAAAAGGTAATGGCAAAACTTACGAAGAAAATAAAGGAAGCCCTTTC
>JAIXRT010000020.1 GCA_027485075.1 Cytophagaceae bacterium | reverse complement strand
AGTCATTCAATAACGCTGCCGGCGGATGAAGCCGGCAGCATCTAGTTAAAATGATTTGGCGATTGTAATGAAATCTGCTGCGATTAACGAAGCACCACCGATCAACCCGCCATCCACATCTGGACCCGCGAAGATCTCTTGCGCATTCTTGGCATTGCAAGATCCGCCATATAAAATGGAACAATTATCCGCCACCGCTGCGCCGTATTTGGCGGCAATGTGTACACGTAAATGTGCATGCATCTCTTGTGCCTGACCAGCTGAAGCCGTTAAGCCCGTACCAATCGCCCAAATAGGTTCATACGCAATGACTACTTTTCCGAATTCCTCTGCCGACAAATGAAATAAGCTTGCCGTTAATTGATCCGCTACATAAGCTAAGAAATCACCCCCCTCACGTAACGATAAACTCTCGCCACAGCAGAAAATAGGTGTGATATCGTTGGCCAAGGCAGCATCTACTTTGGCAGCCAATTGCTCATTTGATTCAGCAAAATATTCACGACGCTCCGAGTGACCAATTAATACATAAGGAATCGCAGCGGAGGCTAATTGCACCGCTGAAATCTCACCTGTATAGGCGCCAGAAGCTTTTTCGTGACAGTTTTGTGCCGCAACGGCTAAATTTGATATGCCCTCAACGACTTGAGAAACACCTGTTAAGTACAAGGCCGGCGTCGCCATAATCACTTGTACATCTGCCGGAACGTCCGACTTCACTAATTGAGCTACTTCAGTAGCCAAAACGAATGCCTCAGCAGCCGTTTTATTCATTTTCCAGTTTCCAGCAACAATTTTTTTTCTCATACGTTCATCTAATTAAGCTTCAAAAATACAATTCCTTTCTCGCTTGCGAAAATTCGGCGAAAAAAATCCCAAACATTCCGTATTTTCACAGACTAATCAACACCTATGAGACGATTTTTTGCCGCATTAGCCTGCCTTTCCCTGCTATTTTCAATTCCTGCTTTCAGCCAAAAAGACCTCTTCCCCCATACCAAATCTAAATGGGTAGACTCCGTCATGGCCTCACTAAGCGTTGACCAGAAAATCGGACAAGTGCTTATGCCACGCGGAAATTCCAATCCCATCTACGATACTACCCGACTTTTCGATATTGTTCGAAATTACCATGTGGGCGGTTTCGTGCTTTTTGCCGGCTACCCAACGACCCAGGCCAGACTTGTCAATAAACTGCAATCCATGTCCAAAGTGCCCCTTTTTATCGGGATGGACCTCGAATGGGGCCTAAATATGCGCCTCGATTCTACGGTTCGCTATCCCTATCAAATGACCCTCGGGGCCATGCAAGGAAACGATGCGTTGATCGAAAAGATGGGTTTTCAGATAGCCCAACAGTGCAAACGGATAGGTGTGCATATCAATTATGCGCCCGTTGTGGATGTGAATAATAATCCGAATAATCCGGTCATCAACTTCCGCTCTTTTGGTGAAAATAGAAATCTTGTCACCCAAAAATCATTGGCCTACATGCGAGGCCTACAAAAAGGCGGCATCATTACATCTGCCAAACATTTTCCCGGCCACGGTGATACCGGCGTAGATTCACATTACGATATTCCCGTGATTAACCATAACCGTGCTCGTCTTGATAGCCTTGAATTATTTCCCTACACGGAGCTTATCGACAAAGGATTACAAGGAGTCATGGTGGCCCACCTCAGTATTCCATCCCTCGATTCCACTGCGAATTTGGCATCTTCTATGTCGAAACCAATCGTCACCGGATTGCTCAGAGATCAATTGAAATTTCAAGGCCTCGTATTTACGGACGCCATGGACATGAAAGGTGCAACTAAAATGTTCCCGGAAGGCCAAGCAAATGTCAAAGCTTTTCTAGCTGGAAACGATATTCTTGAGACGTTTGTGGATGTTCCTGCCGCATTTAATGCGATTAAGAAGGCGCTCACCGATGGTGAAATTACAGAAGCTGAATTAGACCTGCGTGTCCGTAGAATACTAAATGCCAAAGCCTGGGCGGGCCTTGATCAATATCAACCCACCAAGATGGATCATTTGATTGAGGAATTGAATCCGATTAATGCTGAGATTCTAAAGCGTACGCTAGCGGAAAAAACGGTAACCGTTCTTAAAAACCCGAAGAGTCTCATTCCGATTCGCCAATTAGACAGTTTGAAGATTGCCACCTTGGCAATCGGTAAAGCGAATTATGGATCCGTTTTTCCAACCGAATTCCAGAAGATGGCCCAAAATTATGTGGAAATGGACCACTATTACCTCGACGAGAATTCAGCAGATAGCACCATTACCCGCATCGAAAACGCACTCAAAAATGTGGATGTGGTACTCGTAGGTTTGCATGGTATCTCTTATCGCCCGGTAAATAATTATGCCATTAAGCCTAAAATTCAGGCTTTGGTGAGTCGGTTCGTTACGGAAAAGGCCATTTATACCCATTTTGCGAATCCCTTTACCTTTAAGTCATTTGAGAATTTGAATAAGGCCGCAGGACTTGTTCTTATGTATCAGGATGGAATAGCCCAGCAAGAAGCCGCGGCGATGGCGATTTTTGGGGGTATTGCCGCCGAAGGTAAATTACCAGTTAGCGCTTCGGCAGAATATCCGGCTGGAATGGGCGTGATGACGCCTTCTTTAGGGCGATTACAATATCAGGTTGTACCGGAAGCAGTTGGGATTTCAAGTCAGTTTCTCAACCGAAAAGTGGATTCTCTGGCCCAAAAAGCCATCGATATCAAGGGTGCTCCAGGCGCTGTTGTGCTGATTGCCAAAGAAGGGAAAGTGATTTACCACAAGGCTTTTGGTACCCAAACGTACGAATCGAAAGAGCCGATGAAGACCAGTGATATTTTCGATTTGGCATCGATTACTAAAATTTCTACCTCCGTTCCGGCACTTATGAAGTGGCAAGATGAAGGGAAATTCTCCGTGCAAACTACGATGGGGAGTTTGATTCCGGGTTTTGAAGCGAGTAATAAAAGTGACTTAAAATACCTCGACATTTTGACGCATCAAGCGCGCTTGCGGGCATGGATTCCTTTTTGGCAAGATTACGTGGATAGCACGAATATGATTTTGCATAGCAAAAAATACCGCAAGCAGTTCGATGCGGATGCTTTTGTGAATAAATATGTATTGAAATCAAACGCGGCGGAACGCCTAAAACGGATTATCAAAAACCAAAAGGTCATGTGGGATACCTGCGTCGACCTGAAGAACGAGGTGACCCGTTGGAAACCACGCACGCTTTCCTACGCTGCTTCCGAGGAATATCCAACTCAAGTGGCACCTAATCTTTGGGCACATCGCAGTATGGGAGCGATGATTACCGAGGCGATCAAAAATTCAGCTTTGCGAGATAAGAAGGAATATGTTTATTCGGATTTATCGTATTATTTATTGCCACAAATTTCTACCCGGATGACAGGGAAAACGTGGATAAATTATTTATCGGATACGTTTTACAAACCTTTGGGGGCAAAAACGCTCGTTTATCAGGCAGAGAAGTATTTTCCGTTGGCACGCATTGTACCCACCGAATACGATTCTTTATTCCGAAAAACTTTAATTCATGGCAAAGTGCATGATGAAGGTGCCGCGCTTTTAGACGGGATTAGTGGCCACGCTGGCTTGTTTGGCAATGCAAATGACCTCGCGAAACTCATGCAAATGTATCTGCAAAAAGGCTATTATGGTGGTAAGCAATTCATCGACGAGAAGACTGTTAAGCAGTGGACTTCGTATCCATTCACGATGGAAGAAAACGCTCGCCGCGGGATTGGTTTTGATAAGCCAGATCGGAAGAAACCAGGAATTTCTGCGGCAGAATCGGCAAGCCAAGAGAGCTTTGGGCACTCAGGATTTACCGGCACGTATACCTGGGTAGATCCCACTCACGACATTGTGTATGTATTCTTGTCGAATCGCGTGTACCCAACTCGGAATAACAGCCGTATTTCGGATGCGAACATTCGGACTGGTATTAATGAAGTCATTTATCAGGCCATCAAAAAAGGAAATTAATGCACGTTCTCATCACGGGAGGAACCGGATTTATCGGGCAGGCGCTGCAAAAATACCTGGTGAAAGCCGGCCACGAAGTGCGCATTTTATCGCGTAAATCTGGATGGGATGTGGTGAATCAGACCATGGATCCTCGCGTATTAGATGGCATTGATGCGATTGTGCATTTGGCAGGTGCAGGAATAGCGGATAAGCGCTGGACTGCTGCGCGTAAAAAAGAATTGATTTCGTCGCGCGTAGATTCTACGCGACTTTTAGCGCGTGTCTTGCGGACCGAGAAACATCAGGTGCATACCTTCGTTTCAGCATCAGCAATCGGGTATTATGGTGCAGATTCGGGCCAAAAAACATGCGTGGAATCCACCGATTCCGGAGCTGATTTTTTAGCGGAATGTACCCGCGCCTGGGAAGATGCGGTGGATGAAATCACTGGATTACGTGTCGTGAAATTACGTATTGGATTAGTGATGGAGCGTGAAGGAGGGATTTTTCCGGTGTTGGCTTTACCCATTCGTATGTTTGCGGGTTTTATACTAGGCGACGGAAATCAAGGTCAGTCGTGGATTCATCGGGATGACTTAGTCCGGATGTTTGCGCAAGCGTTGACTGATGAACGGGCCGTTGGTGTTTATAATGCGGTCGCACCGGAGCCATTGACTCATGCGGCGATGACTCGTGAGATTGCGGGTGCGTTGCACCGACCGGTTTGGTGGCCGCATGTTCCGGCATTCATGTTACGACTTATTTTAGGTGAAATGGCTTGTTTGGTGACGGGGGGGAATTTTGTTTCGTCTCAAAAAATACAAAATGAGCTTGGTTTTACGTTTACATACAAGCGCTTCTCGGAAGCGATAAAACAATTAGTGCATGTCTAAGAAAATTTTAGTGTATTGTGGGTCGTCAAAGGGACATAATCCAGTTTATGAGCAGGAAGCGAAGAAGTTGGTTCACGCGTTGAAACGTTACGATTGCGAATTGATTTTTGGTGCGGGAAGTGTGGGGATTATGGGTGTTTTGGCAGATGAGTATTTAAAAATTGGCGGGCAATGTGTGGGTGTTATTCCCTCGTTTATGGAACCGTGGGAAGTGAAGCATACGGGAATTCAGGAATGTTTTGTTACGGAATCGATGCATGCGCGCAAGCAATTGATGGCGAATCGCGCGGATGGGGTGATTGCCTTGCCGGGTGGATTTGGGACGCTGGATGAACTCTTTGAGATGTTGACCTGGAAGCAATTGGATTTACATCAAATGCCGATTTCCATTCTGAACACCAACGGCTATTACGATCATTTATTGGCCCAAATGCAGCACATGGTAGACGAAGGATTTTTGAAAATGCCAAATTTGGAGGCACTTCAAGTCGAGCAAGATCCAGATGTTTTGATCGACTGGATGATGGCGTATGAGCCAGAAAAAATGGAAAAGAAATGGATTTATCGCGGATAATATTTTTGATTTTAGTAAGTGCGGGAACGCTTTGGGCGCAGCAAAAACCGGAGAATCTGGGGTCTGCGATCAATAGCGATTTTGCTGAATTGAATCCAGTGATGGCTCCGGATGGGAATACGCTGTATTTTGGCAGGAAGAATCATCCGGCCAATAAGTATGGAACGCCAGGATCGGAGACGGTGGCTGGTTCGCAGGATATTTGGTACAGTGAACGTGTTGGCGAGGCTTGGTCCACCGCGCGACGTATGCCGGATGTGTTGAATCGCGATCAGTACAATACGATTTTATCTATTTCGCCCGATGGCCAAACTATCTTGTTGAAAGGATCGTATGTGAATGGAAACTATGAAACGCGCGGATTTTCTTTAGCGAAAAAACAGATTGGCGGTTGGTCCATTCCCGAGAAAATCAATATTCCCAATTACGAGCGGATGAGTAAAGGGCTCAATGAATACGCCTATTTGTCCATGGATGGAAAAACGCTTTTGCTCGCATTTTCAGAGAAGAAGAAGAGTGACCGCGATGATATTTATGTGAGTTTTTTGCAGGCGAATGGTTGGACTAAACCCGAAAAATTGTCGGATGCTATTAACTCGGAATACTCCGAAACGACACCTTTTTTAGCGGCGGATGGGATGACGATGTATTTCTCGTCTGACCGACCGGGTGGTCAAGGAAGTCAAGACATTTATATGACGAAGCGCTTAGGTCAGGGCTGGACATCGTGGCGTAAGCCGGTGAACATAGGTCCGCCAGTGAATACACCTGCGTACGATGCTTACTATACGTTATCTGCCAAAGGTGATTATGCCTATTTTTTATCCTCTACGGAAACCGGGAAAAAGGATATTTTTCGAATTGCGGTGGAGCCGGAGCCGGTCGTTGCCGCGGTGGCGAAAGAGGAACCTATCATTCAACAAGATGTGAAGTCGAGTCCGCGCATTACGTCGTCCGAGACATCTTCGGCCGTGGTCTTGCTTTCTGGAAAAATTTTGAATTCGACAGGGGCGGTGCCTGGAGGGGCATCAGTCGCGTATGAAGATTTAAAGACGGGGAAGATTATTGGCCAAGCGACGCCGGACCCGTCTACGGGCCAGTATAAATTGGTCTTGCCTTATGGGATCAATTATGGAATTACAGCGAAGGCGGATGGATTTTTGCCGAGTTCTTTGCACTTAGATTTAAGCCAAATGCGGGGACGTTATTTGGAATTGGATGATCGCGATTTGACGATGGTTCCGATTGCCAAGGGTTCGAGTGTAACGGTGAATAACTTGTTTTTCGAGTTGAACAAGGCGACCTTGACGCCAGAATCTGACCCTGAGTTGAAGCGGATGGTGCAGGTGATGCAAGATAATCCGAGTCTTCGCATTGAGATTAGTGGTCACACAGATAACACGGGTACGGATTTAATTAATGATCGCTTGTCACAGGCTCGCGCTGATGCCGTTCAGGCCTATTTGTTGGCCGCTGGTATTCCACAAGCTCGTATTCAGTCGAAAGGCTATGGATCGAAGAAGCCGAAGGTTTCCAATGAAACGGAAGAGGGTCGGAGTCAAAATCGCCGCGTGGAGTTTGCGATCTTATAGTGATTGTATTTTCTCGCGGTATTCACCGGGTGAGCAACCTTCAATTTCTTGAAAGGCTGCATAGAAACGGGACCGGGTACTGAATCCTGATTCTAGGCCGATTCCCTCATAACTCAAGTGATCGTTTTCGGGGTTTTCAATCAGTTTTTTGGCAAATTCAATGCGGTATTCTGATCTCATTTTGGGAAATCCTTGCTTGAAAATGAATCGAAAACAGTACGAAACGTGATGTTGGGGGACATCTAAATTTTGGGCTAAGTCTAAGAGTGAGAAGTCTGGATTTAGGAATGGCTTCTCCGTTTCTATATACGTTTTTATCTGCTCACCCAGTTCATAAAATTGAATATCAAAGGCTGATTCTTCTGTAAACTTAGTCGGTTTCGCACTGGCGTTGATGCTTTTGAGGTTAATGGGGAATCCATATAAAATTTGCGGGAAAATAAGTAAAAATACCCCGGTCCCTAATAAGGTGATACTCATGATGGCCGTTGCTCCGTTTAGCAAGATGATCGAAGGACCATAAGATTCAGAAATAAATCCGATGCTGATCAAAAAATAGGCTACTCCTGTGATGAAGGTGAGTGATAAAAATGAAAAAAGCCAACGAAAGGTTAGGCCAAAGCCGGCCAATTGCACCTGGTTTTTTTGCTTAAAACGGTATAAAATGAGTGAGGAATAGCTTGTGTAGAGCAGTAACGAAAGTGGTCGCATTACAAAATTCACGCGCAACGGCAAGATAAAATTTATTTCGTGATTGGATATCTCCCGGATGTCTGAAACGATAGCACTGGCAAGTGCTAATTTTTCCGAAAATGGAGATAATATAAATGGGATTAAACCGACAAAATGAATTAAAAATGGGAGCAAATGCCATGCATCAGACCGGGTAAGCGCATAATTATCCTTGATATTTCCGCGAATGTAGAAGTAAATTAGCGGGCCCGCCAATAGGTTTAATGGGGCGAAATGGCCGTAAAAAATAGCTGCTAAAAATGGAATTTTAGCAATGGAGGTAAAGTAATGACTTATGGCGTAAATGGCAATGAGGATCAAAAAACCACCTAAGTATAAACTGTTCTTGTTCTCATTCCAATTGAAGGTAATTAGAATGATGGATAAAAGAATGATTAAAATAGCTAAGTATAAAAGCATACTTTGTCTTAGAACGATGGCCAAAGATACGCGATGTATTTTAATTCTATGTTGACGTAAGTAAAATTATATCTTTACCTGATCTATAAAATCAATGATTAAGCGGAAGGGAAGACTTAGGTATTTTCGTACACGCAGAAAGCGTTTTCGCGGAACTACAACTTCGGGTTTGATGTAAAAGCAAGGGTATTTCTTGTATGTATGATGACCATTTTTGATTAGCGTTTGTGCATAATAGTCAAATAAAGAGGCCACATCGCCTTTTTCTTGGAAGGTATAGCGATTTTGGTATTTCGAAATTTCGCTCGGTTTTTCAGGGGAGTATCCAGAGAAATGGAAAAAGATTAGCGGCGTATTTCCGTTAATCTCGTAGGGTTCTTCGTCGTTTGTAATACTACGCTCATGTAAATTCCAATAGGCCATATTCAGGCCAAGGTGCCTGCTGACATACACATCGTCGTAAAATACCGGGGCAAAATTTACCCAGTTTTGGTCCACAAACATACCATTTGCTAAGTCGATGTAGCAATGGTCACGCAGTCGATCTTTCCACCACGTCAAAAATTTGGCTGTATTTTCCGTGCGGCGTGTACCTAAATAACCGAGGTTAAAAATACCTGTATTCAGGTGATCCCGCTCTTGCGGTCTATTTTCGTCCGGATATGGACTGGTAATATGTGGCGTTAAAAACAGGCTGTTCGTTGCCAAGGCATCTTCAATGATGGTCAAAGGTTGATAGACAATGATGTCTGGATCAAAATAATGCACTATTTCCGCGTCCGAGTACGTCGCATACACATATTCGAGGAAGAATGGCTTGACCGCAGTATTCAGTTCGGTGATGTTGTATTTGTCACACATCTGGTCCAAATCTTCAATTCCGATGGTATGGAGTTCAATGATTGGGTAGTTCGGCAACTCGCTTTTTTCGATGGCCGACTGGTCTAAGCGGTCCACTAAGCCGATCAAAAACTGATAATCTGGATTGTGCTTGAGGAGGGAATCACCAAGTGTTTTCGCCTGAGCGAGGTAGTTAATGGAACAAATGGTGATGACTATTTTTTGCATGCTTCAGATTATCAGTTGCAAAAATACGAAATGTAAATTGGAATTCGGTAGGGCTTTGGCGCTGCGACTACGCTGCCGGGGTTAATGACACCGGTAGCGTTTCCTCGCGCGCAGGCTTTCTTCGCCAATCCCTATTTCTTTAAGCTTCCGTAGATGATATTTTCGATTTTCTGTGACAAGTCGCCGTGTGAATTGGGGCTATGCTGGGTCATGATGAGTACGATCATTTTCTCTTTGGGATCTGCCCAATAGGTTGTGCCATAATAGCCGCCCCAGCTAAACGATCCTTCGGAGCGCATGCCTAAATAAGATGATTTTTTCGAGGTTAAGGAGAACCCTAAGCTGAACAAATCCTTCTCTGTGTTCGTGATGTCGTATTGTGGGCTGAGCATGACTTCAACTGTTCTGCGCCCTAGTATTTGTTTGCCATTATATACACCACCATTCAACAACATTTGAAGAAAAATAGCATAATCAAATGCCGTAGATGATAAACCTGCTCCACCTGAAAAATATTCTTTCGGGAATAGGGGATAATTTGGATCCAAATTTCGGAACGTAGGCGCCCACGGAATAATTTGCTTGTTGGCATCTTCCGTATACACTTTCGGCATACGCGCTGCTTTTTCCAATGGAACCGTAAAATACGTATCCTTCATGCCCAGCGGCTCAAAAATCTGCGTGTTGAAATATACTTCCAATGTTTTCCCCGAGATGACTTCAATCAGGCAACCGAGTAAATCTGAATTTAGTCCATACGTGAATTTTTCACCTGGTTGGTGTGCCAATGGTAAACGCCCCAGCGCCTTCATTTTGTCTAGCAATTGTGAATTAAAATTTCCTAAGCCAGACGGGATGCCAGCTTTGGCATAAATGGCTTTCATTTTATCGGAACCGATCGCTGCGTAGTCGATGCCTGAACGATGCGTCAGCAAGTCGCGAATTGTGATTTTACGTTTGGCGGGCTCAGTCGTATAGCTGGAATCTGCTGGATTGAATTCTTTTAGGACAGTTTGGTTCTCGTATTCGGGGATAAAATCAGCTACAGGTTGATCTAAACGCAATAATCCTTGTTCGAATAATTGCATGATGCCAAAGCTCGTGATGGCTTTTGTTTGGCTCATAATGCGGTAAATGGCATCGGCAGGCATTGGTTTTTTATTGGCCAAATCCGAATAGCCATGTCCTTTGTAGTATACGACGGCATTATCTTTCACGATGAGCGTTCCGGCGCCGGCCAACCACCCTTTGGCGACATATTCGTTCATCGTTGAATCGATTAAGGCCAAACGTTTATCATCCATTTGGGGATGAGACTTCTGAATGGGAGAGAGGATTTGGGCTGATGCACTGGCAATGCTCAGTAGGAAAAACAAGAGAATTCGCATGGGTGTTTGTTAATTATACCGCAAACTAACAATTGTGTGGGGGACTTGCAAACAATTAGACGTTGGACTTTAGACGTTAGACGCTGGACGTTTGGACATTATGTAGTTTAATCTTTCGCGCTGATTCGTTAAACTTCTGGTATCGGCATGTTGCCAGTGTCTAGTTTCAAGCGTCCAATGTCTAAAGTCTAAAGTCCAGAGTCTAAAGTCTAGTGTCCATCGTCCAAAAACAAAAAACCTACTCAGTTTCCTAAGTAGGTTTTCGTCGATTCATGTACCTGGGATGGGAATCGAACCCATACGAGCGTTTCGGCTCACAGGATTTTAAGTCCTGCGTGTCTACCAGTTCCACCACCCAGGCAGCCCTGTAAAACTTGAAAGCACCTAGAGGTGCCTTCTCGTTTTGAGCGAAAGACGGGGTTCGAACCCGCGACCTCGACCTTGGCAAGGTCGCGCTCTACCAGCTGAGCTACTTTCGCGTTTTGTGGGTACAAAAGTAGAACCTTAAAGTTATTTATGCAAGAGAGAAGCGAAAAAATCCTCAAAAAATCTTTAGTTTTGTCTTTTAAAACCAACAAATGAGCATCAACAAACTTGACCAAATCGACCATAAATTATTGGAGATTTTACAGCAAAATGCGAAAATTACGAATGCCCAATTATCCAAGGAAGTAGGCCTTTCGCCGGCACCTACACTCGAGCGTGTCAAGAAATTGGAGTCGCTCGGAATCATTCAAAGTTATCATGCTCAAGTAGATAGAGATAAAGTAGGCCTAGGCGTAAGCACCTTTGTTACCGTAACCTTAACAGGACATAAAAAGCAAGTGACGGAGTCATTTGTCCAACAAATCAATCTGATTCCGGAAGTGATTGAATGTCATCACGTGACCGGTTCTGGGGACTTTATGTTGAAGATTATTTCAAAGGATATTTCGACCTACCAAAAACTGATGTTGGAGAAAATAAACGAAATCGAGGAGGTTGCGGCTACGTCTACCATGGTTATCTTGTCCTCATTTAAGGAAAGCAAGGTATTGCCTATTCCGTGATTATAGTCGCTGACTGAATTGCGGAACCATCCGGTTTTTCCACGCCGTAAATGTGCCTGCTTGAATCTCCTTGCGCGCTTCGCCCACCATCCAGAGGTAGAATCTGAGGTTACAAACACTCGCAATCATCGATCCGAGCATCTCCTCGCAGCGAATCAAATGCCGTAAATAGGCTTTGGTATATTGGCCATGCAGTCCATCAGCAAATTGCGGATCAATGACCGAAAAATCATTTTTCCACTTTTCATTGCGGATATTGATCGTCCCCTGACTCGTAAATATCATCCCATTCCGTGCATTACGCGTAGGCATCACGCAATCAAACATGTCAATGCCCAACGCAATTCCTTCTAAGATATTCGCCGGCGTACCCACACCCATCAAATAGCGGGGCTTATCTTTCGGTAAAATATCCGTGACCTCGTCGGCCATTTGATACATATCTTCTACGGGCTCACCCACTGATAATCCGCCAATGGCATTACCAAACGCACCTTTTGATGCAACATATTCCGCTGAAATTTTTCTTAAATCCGAGTATACACTGCCTTGAACAATCGGGAAAAGGGTTTGCTCATAGCCATATTTTGGCTCGGTTTCGTTGAAGCGTGTGATGCAGCGATCCAACCACCGATGGGTCATGTTCATCGAGTTGCGGGCATATTCGTAGGTGCACGGATAAGGAGTGCATTCGTCAAATGCCATGATGATATCCGCGCCAATGGTCCGCTGGATATCCATCACACCTTCCGGGCTGAAAAAGTGCGAACTTCCGTCCACATGTGATTTGAATTTGACCCCTTCTTCTTGGATTTTACGCCCCGTCCCCGCTAAAGAATACACCTGATATCCGCCCGAATCGGTTAATATAGGCTTATCCCAACCATTAAATTTATGTAAACCCCCTGCCTGCTCGATAATGTCCAGTCCTGGACGCAAGTATAAATGGTAGGTATTGCCCAAAATAATTTGGGCATGAATCGGGTCATGTAATTCGGACATATGTACCGCTT
>JAIXRT010000060.1 GCA_027485075.1 Cytophagaceae bacterium | reverse complement strand
CGTAGAAGCTGCGGCGCTCTGCAGTTCAGGACTTTTGGCGGGACAAACGGTTATGCAATATGTAGCTCAAAATTATCCCGATTCCGAGATTAGCTTGGCTCCGAAAACCCATCCAGCTTTATGGCGCCATCCTCACTTACCAGCTCCTGGAGAATTTTCAACTTGGGAAAAAGAGGCTCAAATACTTTGCATGGATGGCATAGGTTCACCGTGGGTGGAAGAATTTCTGACGGGGTTTGAACAACAGTTGTCTCCAAATCAAACATTGATCGTTGATGAAACGCACCGACTAGGAATCGTTCCCGTACACATAAATACTCCAGCTCAATTGATTCAGACAAGCTCATTATCCAAGGCTTTTGGGATTCCTGCTGGTATTATTTTAGGTTCAAAAGATACGATCTACTCGATAAAAAAAGACCCCTTTTGGATTGGGGCATCGCCTGCAAATCCCGCTTATGTGTATGCCTGTTTGCATGCACAAGAAGCTTATGATGAGCGCGTTATCTTATCTGCTGAACTAGCGAAAGCATTTACCAAAAATGCTTCCCATGTACATGTTGTGCCAAATTATCCCGCATTCAGTTCTGATAATCCGGCAATTTTTGACCATTTAAAATCCCATGGATTTTTATGTAATCAGTTCGCATATCCTCGTCCTCAGTCGGCACCGCTATGTAGAGCCATTCTTCCTTCATGTTTAAATATGCAGGATATTGAAGAATTAACTCAAGCCCTCAGCACCTATGAAAACGCTTAAAGGAATACTGCTACTTTCACTTCTTTCTAGTACATACATTCAGGCACAAGACCAGGTTATTGAACAGTTATTGAAGGCAAATCCAACCTATTTCAAACAGTTAACAGATAATCCCGCTAAATACCGCTTACAGATTTTATACACGCAAATCGACCGGGATGTTGATAATAAGCCCAAATTCACCACGCATGCGTATCGGGTAGATGCGAATGAATATTTTTATCCGGCGAGTACGGTGAAATTGGCTGCCAGTGTACTGGCTTTGGAAAAAATCAATCAACTGAAGATTGATAAAAATACAACTTTTCAAACCTTGAAAAATAGGCCTACGCAACTGGAAGTATTAACAGATACGAGCGCGGCGAATGGGTTGCCGAGCATTGCGCATTATATCAAAAAGATCCTTTTAGTTTCTGATAATGAAGCATATAATCGCTTGTATGAATTTTTGGGGCAAAAGAATTTCAATAAAATAATGGCTAATAAAGGATTTGAGGGTGTTCGATTTACGCATCGCCTTCAGACAAGCATTCCTTTATTAGAAAATCAATACACGAATCCGGTGCAGTTTGTGAATGATCAGGGGAAGGTAATTTGGCGTCAAAAAGAACAGTTTAACAAAAAGCAAATTCAATCTCCGAATCCCCTGCAAACCATACTTGGAAAGGGTGTAATGAATGATTCTGGTCGGGTAATCATGCATCCCGTTACGTTTGGGTTTAAGAATGCATTTCCTTTACAGGCCCAACATGATTTCTTGAAACGATTAATGTTCCCTGCATCGTTTGTAGCAAAAGATCGATTCAAATTAACTGATGAAGATTATCGCTTCTTGTATCGATATATGTCGGAATACCCTACCGAGTCCAAAAAGCCATCATACTCAGCCGACAGTACCATCGGACCTGCCTATTGCAAGTTTATTTTATACGGTGGGGATAAAAATGCGCAGCTTAATCCGGATGTGCGAATTTTCAATAAAGTAGGCGATGCTTATGGATTCTTATTGGACAATGCCTACTTCGTAGATTTCAAGCATCAAGTAGAATTTATGGTCACTGCCACGATCTATTGCAATGAAGATGAAATTTTTAACGATGACAAATACGAATATGATACCGTAGGCTTTCCGTTCTTTAAACACTTGGGAGAGGTAATTTACCAATATGAGTTAAAGCGGCCTAAATCAAATCTCCCGAACCTAGATTATCTAAAATTTACGTATTCAGATTAAATCACGTTAGCTTATTCGCATTTTTATACGAATATACCAAAACGAGTACGCCAAAAAGCACAGCGGGAATGGAAAGGATTTGACCCATATTTAAGGTCAAATTATTTTCAAATGAGCTTTGATTTTCTTTCAGGAACTCATAAAAAAACCGGAGTGTAAAGAGTACTATCATAAAATAGCCGGTCATCAGGCCCTCTTGAGTAGCTTGCTTCTTTTTCGACCAAAACCACATCAAAACGAAGAAAATAACGAGGCATGAAAGCGCCTCATAAAGCTGAGATGGATGGCGCGCCAAAACCAGATTGGGATCTCCGTAAGGATTAAACTCGGTATCTTTTAAAAATTTAAATCCCCAAGGCATTTCTGTGGGTTTACCAATAATCTCCGAATTCATCAAATTCCCCATCCGAATACAGAATCCAGCAAAAGCGACGGCAGGTGTGATTCGATCTGTGATGTACAGGTATGATTGACCTGGGTTTTTTCTCGCGTATAGGTAAAAAGCCGTAAACAAACCGATTCCTGCACCATGCGAAGCTAGACCAGAAAAAGGAGGCGTAATCATCTGAATAAAAAAGCGAACGGGATCAGCTTGCAACAAGGGGAATTCATAGAAAAAATAATGTCCTGCGCGCGCACCTACGATGGTGGCAACCATGGTGTACATGAGCAATTGATCTGCCTGATCGGTAGATTTACCTTCCCGCTTAAACATGTAGCTAACGATTTGGAATCCGGCTAAAAAGGCAGATGCAAAAAACAAACCATACCAGCGTACTGGGAAACCAAATAAATCGATTATGGTCGGATCAGGACTCCAAGAAATAGAAGCAAACAACATGAACGTTTGGTTTAGACGCTCAAAAATAACGGAAAATTTAGGATTTAGCGCCCTACTTTTTTAACGATTACCTGAATAGTCTTTTTAATGACCTTGGCTGGATATAGGCGAGTAGGCAATCCTAAAGCCAGGACAGATTGACTGAGTAAGAAAAAAGTAGCGACAAGAAGTAAAACTTTGACTTTCATAGCGGTTGATATGTTCGATTGGCAAAACTATAAAAAATTATAGTACTTTGCAATACAAGGTACTGTGTATGCTGAAAAAAAATTAAATCGGCAAGCTAGATGCATGAATCACTCGAACGGTTGCATGCTGGTTCCTTGCGAAATATGTTGTGGATGTGGACCTTTTACGCTTATTTTGAGGCTTATGCAAGAGATCGAGCCTTCCTT
>JAIXRT010000184.1 GCA_027485075.1 Cytophagaceae bacterium | reverse complement strand
GAATTAATTTAACGCACGGACAGATAAAGAAAAAGCCGATCATTACTGATTGGCTTTTTTTTACTCCCCTTTTCGACGAAAGATTCAAAAATTAAGGTAGTTTTTGTCCAATGAATAAAAGGGTGTTTGTATGTGGAATGCAAATATGAATTTCACGCATACCATATCCTTGATTAAAGGGCTCTTTGAATTTTATACCCATCAACTTGTCTTTAATATTAGACCATAAAGTATCCACATTGTCAACTTCCAAGTAAAATTCCATTTCTCCTATTTCTTGTCCTGCTCTTAAAAGATGAACAGTTAGATTGTCTTTCTGACACACTACATAGACTTCGTTGTCCAAATCAATTGAAAAATCTAATGTGTCTCTAAAGAAATTTGCTGTTTCTGCAAGATTCGTTGAAGGTATCATTGGGCTTAGAAATAGTGCCTTATATGTCATTTGCATTGATTATTTAGTTTCCAGAATATCAAAAAATCAAGGGCATAGCCTCTCACAATTTTACAAAAAGGTCTTAATTAAATCTCTGAAAATAAAGAAGAGAAACACAAGTATGCCCACGATGACTTCATTTCTATACTTTTTAAGGAATTGAACTAGCTTATCCATAAATGATAAAAAGGTTACACCGTAAAAGTATAACCTATTTATCATTTGTGCTCCCTTAAAGGATGAAATGTTGCAACCGTTTTCATTGGTTGAATTTCGTCATCTTTCGATGAGACTTAGCTTTTGACAAAGGCATGGTAGCTAATGAATTCACCATGCGGCTTGAGGTCATGTATGAATTGATTCAAGCGGTCGAAAAGTATGGATTGGCAACCTTTCGTCGTATAAGAGGGCAAACCATATGAATGAATATCAACAAATTCCCAGGGGTGAAAATACAAACTCAAAAAACCTTCTTTTTGCAAGCTGTGCAGGGCTAATTTGAGATATAGGGAATAGGGGAAATTTTTAAAGCTGAGCCAAAAGAGGGGTATTCGGCAAAAAGTACTTACAGAAGCGGGCACCCTGAATAAGCCATCTTCCGAGTAAAGCTTTGTGGGTAAATGTAGGTTGTTATATCGACCGGGTAAGTACGTTGGGTGAATGGAGGCATCATATGTATACCCCGCTTGGATTATGTCTGCGACGGGGACCTGCTTCATGCGAGGCATTCGTAGACCCACCACCTCTTGTTTGGTAATTTGAGACAATCGCTCGCGTGAGTTTTTTAAATCTTCGGTAGCATAAGAAGAGTGATAAAATGTATGTGAGGCTATTTCATGATGCTGGGCTAATGACTGGATAGCATCAGGATAATGATTTGCAAAATTAGCGGTGGTAAAAAAGGTTGTTTGGATGGTCGAATCTCGCAAGATTGGCATCAATTTGTCAAGCCCGGCTTTACCCACTTGCATTTGTTCATCCGGCGAAATTGCCCGCCCATACTCCAGCGGCATATCAAATTCCTCTACATCAAAACTTAATAGAATTTTTGGAATCATAGATTAGATTCTTTGATAATATAATGGGGGCGGCTTTTACTTTGCGTAAACAATTTACTTAGGTAGATTCCAAGAATTCCAAGAATCATCAAGTGTAATCCACCAAAAAAAACAATCGCAGCGATTACAGAGGCCCAACCGGGTACTTGAGTTCCCATGTAGAACGCGTGAATAATATATGGGATGGATAGGGTCGATAACAGAGAAAATATTAATCCCAAATAGGCGGCAAAATATAAAGGCTTCGTACTAAAAGAGGTAAATCCTTTTAGTCCAAAGCTGATCATTTTTTTAACTGAATATTTCGTTTGTCCGTTAAGCCTTTGTTCGGGATAGTAGGCTAAACTTACCTGTTTAAAGCCCATCCATTTAATTAAGCCACGATAAAATAAATCATACTCGTTGAACGATTTTAATTGATCGATCGCTTTTCCACTAACTAATCGAAAATCCGACGATCCCTGTTCAAGTGTAATATCGGATAATTGATTTAAAAATTTATAAAACAAATTAGACGTCTTTCTTTTTATAAAACCCGCAGCTTCATTTTCCAAACGACGAGTGCGCACGATGTCATAGCCTAGTTCATAATGACTTAAAAGATCCCTAATTAAAACAGGAGGATGCTGTAAATCACAGTCCATCATAATAATGACATCTGCCGTCGAAGCATCTAATCCCGCCTTAATGGCGTTTTGGTGACCAAAATTTCGTGATAATTCAATGTATTTTACCTTGTTATCTAATGTGGCTAACGCTTTTATTTGTTCAAGCGTTTTATCTGTACTCCCGTCATCCACAAATAAAATCGTATAGGCATAATCAGTCGTCTCTAACGCCCATACAATCTTTTCATAAATCGGACGAATATTTCCTTCTTCATTATGCGCAGGTAAAATAATTTCAAGCTTAGTTTGCATGACGGAATTTGGATGAAAAATTCAAGGAAAGTAATTGGCCCGTAATGATCAGCCAAGCGAATAAACATGGCAATGCTTTTAACGAATATCGGATGACATATTCTTTACGTATATATCTGGGGAAAAAATCGGTAGGAGAGAAAACGGTTAAAACTAATACGAATAGAAGTAAATAAAACATCCAATGACCCGGCTTTGAGTCAACTAAAGCATACCAAATCGCAAAACCCACCACCGCAATCACATAGGTGGGGGATTCAGCGGAAGTACTAAAAATAACTACCCCGATTAACACTTGGGCCACATAAGTTAACTGAAACGTTACCTCCTTCCATTGCGAATATCGAAAAATTGGCAAAAGCGTAAAGATGCCAGCGGGCAGGATAAAGTAAAAATTAGATAAATCATAGTATCCACTCACGCGTCTGACAAAACCCATGGCAGATATGTCAGTCATTCCAATATTTTGATACGAAGAAATATTTTCTGCATTTTTTTCGACCAAAACTTGATACCAATCCCCATATGATTGAAGGACAAATGCTGGACTAGAAATAAGCATGGGTAAACAGAACAACAGAACCGACCAAAGAATTAAATAACCAATTATTTTTTTATACTCCTTAGTAAAAAAAATAAACGGAAGACCCACAATCCCATATAATTTAACAAGCGTTCCAGCAACCATTATCAGCGCGGCGAGGCCTAATTTGCCTTCATGTATAAATACATAGGTTAAGAGTATCCAACTGCAGAGCATTGGATTAAATTGCAAATTTTGAATTGACGTTACATTTTCAATTAATGAAATGATTAGAATGGTATGTTTAGCTTTCGAAGAAAGGGGCAATTGATGAACGGCAAAAAATAAAATCCAGGCATTGAGCAAGGCCCATAAAACAACCCCTAAAAAATTAGGAAGAAGGGCAAAAGGAGCAATGATAAGACTAAAAAAAGGCCCGTAGTGATTTTTATCGAAATATTCCGTTGGATAAAACGCATATAAATGTTGATGATGCACGGTATGCCAAAAAACATTTTTGAATATCAAATAATTATTGATGTGCGAATTTCCCTTACAAATTAAAATAAGGACTGCTATGAAAGGAATCAAAAACCATAAAACTTTAACAAGTTTTGGCTTGGCGACTAAATCAAGAATATTTTTCAAAATAAGCCTATTTAAAAAGTAAAATTATCGGCTATAGATTATAAAAAAAATAAAATAAATCAATCTAAATCATAAGGCAATTCTATGTATTCGTGCCTGCTATTGGCATCCAACTATTCGGCTTTTAATTCTGATTTTGAAAAACAAATTTTAGAAAACAACAAAAAATAAGTACTTATTTCCTAAAATTGAGGGATTAATGCCAGCCATAATCCATCGACTTTTTTCTGAAGCCCTTCTGGTTAATCCAAAAAGACTTTGTCTATGTCATCGTGTTTTATTCAAGATTTACGTTATAAATCAAGCGCCATTTGAATATTGCATCGCTCATAAGAAGTATTGCGTCCAAACACTTCAATAAATCCTAGCTTTCGGTACAAGTTTATGGCAGGTGTTAACATGGTATTACTCTCTAAATAAAGCGTTTTTGCCCCGATAGACCTTGCTTTGTCTTTTATTGCTTCCCCGAGTAGCCAACCAATCTTTTTACCTTGTGCCTTGGGCGCTACTGCCATTTTCGACAGTTCAAAATCATATGCAGGATCGTTCATTTTAATTAATGCACAAACTCCTACTGGCTCCTTATTTAATAAAGCAACTAGAATATG